>JBBSIX010000136.1:0-8771 GCA_038231875.1 Chloroflexia bacterium
CGACGGCCGGCCGTCGCGCGCGGCGTTGAACGGGTTGCCCAGGGCGACGAGGAAGGCCCCCTTGCGCAGCGCCGAGGCGTCGCCGATCTTCAGCGGCGCGAGCTTCGGCGCGGGGGCCCCGGGGGCGACCCGCGGGGCGATCACCGCCAGGTCGCTGCGCGGGTCGGCGGCGATCACCTCGGCGTCGAACGACTGCCGCCCGGCCGCCCGGACGTGCAGCGCCTTGGCCCCCCGGACGACGTGGAAGGCGGTGAGGATCTCGCCGTGCTTGCCGACCACCACGCCCGACGAAGAAGCCACGTCGAATGCCATACCTCCGACTACGGCCCCCCGTCCTCAGCAGCCCACGACCGCCGCAGAGCAAGCCCCCCAGGACGGCTGGCGGCAAGTAGTTAGGGTGCCTCCGGGCAGGCATCGCATAGCCTTGACGTTCGATGCAGGAGCTTCGGGCGAGGCGATGCCCAGCATCCTGGCTGCCCTGCGTGAGCGCAATATTCACATCACTATGTTCATCACCGGCAAATATGCCGAGCAGTACCCCGATGGGGTGAGGCAGGCTGCCGCAGACGGGCACGAAATAGCCAATCACACCTATTCGCACCTGGACTCGCGTAATCTGAGCGACCAGCAGCTTATAGAGGAACTGAGCCGCACGGAGACTATACTACAGAACCTAACAGGCCGCACCAGCAAACCGTACTGGCGGCCCCCTTTCGGGGCCTACAACAACCATGTGCTCAACATGGCCGTGAGCCAGGGCTATCGCTCGATCTATTGGACGCTCGACTCGCTCGATTCGGTTGGGCAACCCAAAACGCCCGACTTCATCTTCAATCGCATCACCAACCCGCCGAACGGGGTCAACCTGGATGGGGCCATTGTGCTCCAACACTTCGGTTCGCAGGCCTCAGCCGAGGCTCTACCGCGCGAGCTTGACCGCCTTCAAGAGATGGGCCTCCAGGTGGTCACGGTGTCGGAGCTAATTTCGCCGTGAGGACCGCCGTATCTCCGTCTCGCTCCCTGGGCCGGAATGAGTAGAGAGGCGGCCACCCCCCTCCCGCCGCGCCTCCCTACCCGGACGGTCGCCGGCCTCAACCTGTTCCTGGCCCTCCTCCAGCTTGCGCTGTTCTTCCCTCAGCTTGCAGGCGGGCACGACCTCGATTTTGCCGCCCTGTTCAGGGTAAACAGCTTGTCGGTGGCTTTTGGGGTCATCTGGTGCCTGTCTCTAGCTTACATCTGCTTGCGCCTGCCCCATATTGCTGCCGTCCGCTACTCCCCATTCGTCACGGCAGGTCTGCTCATTTACGCCTACAGCGCCGGCGTGGAGCTACTCATCGCCGGGTGGAGCCTGGCGGGGCTGGGCGTCGGGCTGATGCTGCGCGTGACGAGCCGCCGGCAGGCAAGGCAGCACGGACTGAGGGCGCTGGGCGCCACCCTCGTCCTCATCGCCCTCCTCCTGACGGCGCCGCTGAGACCTTTTGCACCGCCCAGCGGTGGCGTAACGGAGCCGTGGCAGCCGCTTGTCACGGCTCTCTTTGCCGCAGCTATCGTGCTGTGCGCGGGGTCGTGGCCTCCGGTCTTCAAGCCGCGTCAGGACGAGCACAAGGGGCAGGCCTGGGAGGGGCCTCTCGTGGGGCTATACTCCCTTGCTGCCCCTTTTATGGCGGCCAAGCTGCTGACGGCAGCCCCCTGGCACCCGTATGGGCAGTGGCTGCTGGCGCTGCTGGGCATGGTGCTGTTGTTGGGAGCGGGTTTCGCCGGCTTTGCCTCAGAGGGCCGGGCAACCACCTCTGCGCTCGCGGGCATCGCTGTTGTGGGGCTTGGGTTGGCCCCAGGCTCGACTCTGGCGGCGGCAGGCGCGGTGTGGGTCATGGCGGCAGGGGTTTTGTTCGTCCTGAGCATACCTGTCGGGCGCACGGCTGCTCCGGCTGCGTTGGCCGTTTTGCCGGGCATCTGGCTGATCACCCAGGGCGCGCTGAACATCGGCTACGGTGTTGTGGCGGTGCTGCTCATGCCTGCTTACCTGTTCCTGATACTCAGTGAGCTTTACAGAGGAAAAGGTGCAAAAGTTGCTTATGGAGGACAATATAAGCTGCGAACGACTGCGTTACTGCTCCCCGCTCTACTTGCAACCTTATACCCGCAACTACCCTTCGAGTGGATAGTGCGGCCCGTCGTTGGGGCGATGCCGGGGGGCGTAGGCGCGCTTTCGGCGGCTCCAAGCGACTGGGGCCTGGGGCTGGGGCTGCTGGTGGGCACACCGGGGGAGGCGGCCCACGCCGCGCTGCCCGCTACCGGCATCGCTGTGGCGGTGTTCGCGGCTTGGGCGCTGCTGTTTCAGATAAAACAGTTGGCCGGCCGCTTCGCTCCCAAACCTGAGCAGGACCCGCACGCCAGGTGAACCCGCTCTCCGGCTTCTCGGACTGGGCGCTTGCCCTCTTGCCGCGTCTGCTGCTCTACCCCGGCGGCATCGGCCTCGTGGGGGGCCTGCTCCTGGTTGGGCTGTACAATCAGCAATCGGGCCACCACAGCTTACTTACTATCCTTGCCGGCGTAAACATCCTGCCGACTGCTGTTGCCTGGGTCGCCGTTGCCCTGCTTCCGATGCCCGGCGCAGCGCCGCTACCTTTGCCTGTAGACAACTTCGTGCTCATCGCACTGCCGGCGGCCTCCCTGCTGCTCGACAACCACGCAGGGCTGCTTGAGAGGTGGGCAAGCACGGCAGTTGTAGCTGCTCTCGTTTCCACTATGGCCTCCGCTGCGCTCATGCCCCCACCGGTACAAAGCAGTCCATTCTTCACCGGCGGAGGCACATGGACCGCAAGGCTGTTGGCAGGGGCGGCGATCATGTTGGCCATGTCGGCGCTAGCTTCCACGCTGGGGCAAGGCTGGGGGCAAGCGATAAGGTGGCTGGCCTGGGGCGGTCTGGCCGCTACGCTAACCCCCCTGCCGAGCGTCGCGGCCGGCCTGGGCCTGCTCGTGCTCGCGCCGGCGGCAGGTTGGCTGGTGGAGAGGCGCGGCTTGCAAAGGCAGGCCATAGCCGGCGCATATCTAATGGCGGCGTGCTCCTTGTTCGTGGCCTTGTTGCAATAAGCGGCGAGGGGCAGACCTATCCGCCCTGAGCATCCTCCGGGCTGAGGCCGACGGGCGCGGACACGCCGGGCGCAGGCGTGCCGACCGGGCGGTACTGGTCTGCGATGCGGACAATGTACCGGCGGTAGGTCTCTGCCAGCTTTGGCGATGTGATGATCAGCGAGTTCTCTGCGTTGCGCTGGGCGTGCCTAGAGAAGTTGTACGAGCCGGTAACAACGGCATCGTCGAGCACCATGACTTTGTTGTGCATAAAGTCGTGCTTGCTCTGGGGCGTGTAGGGAGTGCTCGTTTTGCCCACGAGTTGTGCGTACTGCACAATCTCCTCAAAGGCCGGTATCTTCCAATGGTTCGCCGGCACCATCTTCCATTGGTACTTCACCCCGGCCATCTGCATCTCGTCATATATGCCGGTGATCGGAACCCCGCGCTGCATAAGCCCCTGGATGGCCCGCAAGATGCGGCTTGAGGTCAGCACCACGAAAGCTAGGGTAGCCCGGCTGTTGGTACGGTCTATCTGGTTGGCAATCGCCTCGTCTATCCACTCCCCCTCGCCCGGCGAGAAGTTGACCAGCACATGCGCCGGTTCCCCGCCGTACTGAAGGGTGGCCTCACCGCTGTCCATCGTGCCCGATGGGGCCAGGTTGCCGTCCACCCACAGCTCATCGAAGTCGTGCGTATAGTAGGCGGCGAGGTGCGGCGACTGGAGAATGATGACGTTGTTTTCCTGCAAGGTCCAGGCATCATCGGTCCAGTTGAGCGAGCCGGTCCAGATGCGGGCATCAGGCGTAGCCCCGTCCAGCACCACGTATTTGTGGTGCATAAGCGCCTGGTAGCCGCTGACGGCCATGGAAGGGAAATTGAGCGACTTCACGAACGTCGGCGTGTTGATGTCGCAATAGTCGCTGCCCAGCCCACCGAGGCTATCCTGCCCCAAACGCGCATCGTAGGCGATCCGCACGCGCACCCCCGCGTCCTGCCGCTCGCGCAGCGTCGACTCGATGATATTGCGCGGTTCGGGGCACAGGCTGAACGAATAGATGGCGATATCAATCGTCTGGGTGGCCGTGCTCAGGAAGTCGGCCAACCGCCGGGCCACGCTCTCGGCGGTCTGGCAACCACCGCACAAGAAGTAAGTATCTACATTGTCCAAGCTAACGTTCCTCCTCGTCGCCGGCTCGCGCAACCTCCTCACCGGAGGCATCGAAGTAACGGCTGTTCTTCTCGATAACGAAGAATTGCAAGCCGAGCAGACCAAAGAGGCCCAGCGCGAAGAGGAACATAATTGTAATGTCCTGCGTGTCAAGCGTCCTAAAGCTGCTGTACGAGCGATAAGCGATCACCAGCCCCACCACTATCATGGCGAGGGGCACGTATCCTTTGCGAGCATCGTCGTCGCGCCCGATACTCTTGACAAGCAGCAAGCCGCCACCCACAGCCAGCCCCACGCCGAAGGCTACAAGGATAATTTGCACAGGCTCCAAGTGAAGGCTCTCCCCGCTGCGGCGCTACTTATTGGTCTTGATGAACTCCACAGCCCTATTGAGTTGCGGGTCTTTATCCGTCAGGTAGTCCTTTTCGGTGCGTACCACCACGATGTCGGGCGTGAGGCCCCGGTCGGTCTGCACCGGATACAAGGGCCGCGACTCGGCGGTGGCCGTGACCTGTGCCGGGGCGAGCGTCTGCTGGGGAGTAGGCGTGAAGGTGGGCAGGGGCGGCGGGGTTCCCCCGACGCTCAACACAGGTGTGGGCTGGGGGTTGACATCCCGCTTCTTGAGGGGCGTCAGCCAGTGAGCAAAAGTAATGTGTGCGCTTGAGCCGTCGGGCCACTGGCGGACGTGCTGCTCGGAGCCTTTGCCGAACGACTGTTCGCCGATCAAGGTGGCTCTGCCGTAGTCCTGGAGCGCGCCCGATGTAAGCTCCGACGCCGAGGCCGAACCGCCGTTGATAAGCACCGCCAGAGGTATCTTGCGTATCGCCTCCACGTCCAGGGATGAGGGGGCGTTGGCGATCACCATCTGCGGGCGGTCGTCCGAGTGGTCGGACTTGTGCGACTCGTAGAAGGCCACCGAGCCTGCCGGGAGGAAGCGACCGAGCATCTCCAGCGCAGCCACAACATAGCCGCCGCCATTATTACGCAGGTCGAGCACGATGCCCTGGGCGTTTTGGTCAAGGGCCTTTTGCAAAGCCGCGTCAAGCTCAGGGGTGGTTTTGTCGTTGAATATGCTCACCTCGATGTGGGCCACGCCGTCCACCATTTTGAATGTCACCGAGGGCACTTCGATGCGGGCGCGTGTAAGCGTTACATCGAAGGCAGGCGCATTGCCGCGCACAATAGTGAGGGTAACTTTTGTGCCCGCAGGCCCTCGCACGATGTTGGCTATCCGGTCAATGGTAAACTTGGTCACATCGCGCCCGTCCACGCCCACAATAATATCGCGGGCGCGAATGCCGGCGCGCTCGGCGGGGGTGTTGGAGATAGGGGCTATCACGGTAGGCAGGTCGTTGCGCTGCCCTATGTAGATGCCCACGCCCTCAAAGTTGCCCTGCATTATGCTCTGCTCGCCCTGGGCCTCCTGCGGCGTTTGGAACGAGGTGTAGTCGTCGCCCAGCGACTGAATCAGCCCCTTGGCTGCACCATACACTTCCGCTTGCTTGTCCAGCGGGCGATAGTAGAACTCGTCGTTGACGGCATTATAAGTGTCGAGGAACGACCCCCACTGGGCGCCTGTGGGTAGGACAGGCGTCGCCTGGGCGCTCACGCCCCCACCCAGGCCGGGGGTGGCCTGTGCCGTGTTGCCGCGCTCCGAGCCGTCCGGCTCCGAGGTTGACTGCGCTGCGACGGGCAGTTTTGCCGCTCCCGGCTGACCTGCTACGAACATTGTGCCCGCGCCCAGTCCATAGGCGACTAAGGCTACCAGCAAGAACATAACAATCATTGGTGTTGTTCTCTTGCGATTACTGTTATCCATCAATTTCTCCTGTCTACGTACATGGGACCGCGAGCCGGGGTGCCGCTCTAGCTCTATATTGCATACAAAATGCCACGCATGCATGCGCTACGGCGTGGCACTCTAAGATTATACGCAACCCTCTTGGCTTTGTGCAAACAAAACGGCGCATGCGCGGATAGCAATTCACCGCAGAGGCGCAGAGTACGCGGAGGACGCGATGATATTTTTTGTTGTTCCGCATGTAAGAGTGCCAAGCTCATGAGGGAAGACACAGTTGGCTGGTAAAGGAAACCCTCAAGAATCTCTGCGCGTCCTCCGCGCTCTCTGCGCCTCTGCGGTTAAATCATATCTTCGCGTATGCGTCGTTCCGCTCGCCTTCTCCCAGAGCTACAGTGGGAAGGGTAAAGCAGAAAGTAGTGCCCTCCCCCGGCGTGCTTTCCACCCAGATGCGGCCCCCTTGCGCCTCGACCAGGGCGCGAGCGATAGCCAACCCCAGCCCCGTGCCCGAATTGCCGTCGGAGGTGGAGGGTACGGCCCGATAGAACTTGGTGAACAGGTGCGGCAGATGCTCAGGGGCTATGCCCGCGCCGTTGTCCTCAACCATCAGCGTCACCTCACCCCCGCCGTCGTAGCAGCCCCTGACCGTCACATGGCCCGCCCCCGAATACTTGGCAGCGTTTTGCAGCAGGTTCACAAGCACCTGCTCAACGCGCCGAGGGTCGGCCTCCACCACAGGCAGGCCCTCGTTCAACTCGCATCTGAACTCAATATCAGGGTAGTGGGAAGTGATACGCGCCACCACATCGCGGCAAAAGCGGTGCAGCAGCACAGGTTCGGGGTCAACCGGCAGCCGTCCGGCCTCGATGCGCGACATCTCAAGCAGGTTCTCCACCAGGTCTTGCAGCTTGTCGCTCTCCTCCGCGATGATCTGCATAAACTCGTGCCGGGTCTGCTCGTCCCAATCCGCCCCGCCATTGAGCAAAGTGTGCGAGTAGCCCTTGATGGAGGCCAGAGGCGTGCGAAGCTCGTGCGACACAAGGGACACGAACTCATCTTTGAGGCGGTTGGTCTCACGCAGGGCAGCCGTCTCGGTGGCCTCCTCGATGAGGCGGGTGTTCTCGGTAGCCACCGCCAACTGGTCGGCCACGCCCTTGAGGATAGAGGCGTCGCCCTCGTTGAAGCAGTCGGGACTGCCGCTCACCACGCGCAGCAACCCCAGCCTGCGCTCGCCCAGCGAGATAGTAAGCAGCAGCAAAGAAAACACGCCCTTCTCCGCCAGGCTGTGTAAGGTCGGATTATTGGTGAGCCGTGTGTCGCCGCTAATAAAGGCGGTTGCGTGCTCGATAAGCGCCCGTTCCGCAGCTATTTCTTGGAGGGTAACTTCCTCATGGCCGGGCAAGGTCGAATGGACGATACGCAGAGGCTCCCCACTTTGCTCGTCCAACAACACGATGCTCGAGCCGGCGTGCTCCACGATCCGGTCAATGCCGCTCAATGCCGTGTTGAACACCTCATCAAGGTCGAGCGACGAGCGGGTGATGGAGCGCGCCAGTTCGTTGACCAGCGCCAGGCGAGCGGCCTTGCGCTCGGTGTCGGCCAGCAGCGCCCTGTTCTCGCTGCTCTGCTTGAGCAAACGCTGCGAGGCATTACGCACGATAGTGAACAGGGATACGTAGAGAAAGAGGAAGCCGGTGAAGATGCCGGCAAGCAGGAAATTATTAGTCTGCTGTACCCTGGCCTCCAGGTCGGTTACGTCGTAATAGCCCTCGATAGCGCCCACGACAGGGTTGTTGGCCTGAGAGTAGTTGTCGCCGTAGGTGGGCAACTTGAGGGGCAGGTAAACCTCGAGCAGCCGCCCGAAGCCACGCTCCTCGACGTTCTCCACCTTGTCCAGGGAAGTGAGGTCGGAAACCGACTTGCCGTCGAGGGCAGCCCGCAAGTCGGAGTCTATGCCGGGGCGCATGCCGACCAGCTTGGGATCGTCCGAATAGACCACCATGCCATCTCTGTTCCATATTTTTATGCGTACCAGGCCGGAGCCGCCTATGTAGGAGAGCGCTCGGTCAATTTCGTTGTAGACGCTGCTGCTCTTTTCTTCGGGCGAGGCGTTTGCGGGCGGTGGGTAGGCCCCGTTCCGCAGCACCGTGCCGTCCGTCAGGTACGGCCCCACTACAGGAGTGATGAGGGAAGAAACGGCAAGCTCCTGCTGGCGCAAGGCTTGTTGCTCAAAGTAGTTCGTCAAACTCCAGCCCAGCAAAGCGCCCATGCCGATGAACAGCGCCAGGCTGACCACTGAGAACTGTGTGAGTAGAGTGGGCCTGTGCATTTATGGGCTACCCCTCGCCGCACGAAGCCTGTAGCCGAAACCTGGCTCCGTAAGGATATACTCCGGGCTGGACGGGTCTTTTTCCAGCTTTTGCCGCAGAGAACGTATGTACACCCACAGGTAGCTGCTCTCGTCGCGGTACTCCGGCCCCCACACTTTGGAGAGCAAGTCGGCGCTGGGCACTATTTTGTCGGGCTGCTGGGCCAACTCAAGCAACAGTTTGTACTCGGTGGGCGTGAGCTTGACGGCTTCCTCGCCGCGCATGACCCTGCGGCGCACAAAGTCTATATGCAGGTCGCCCACAGTGAGGCTGTGCAACTCCTCGCCGCCGGCTACATTGCTCCTACGCAGCAGGGCGCGAATGCGCGCCACAAGCTCCTCCGGGTCGAACGGCTTGGTCA
>JBBSIX010000137.1:0-8758 GCA_038231875.1 Chloroflexia bacterium
ATCGTCAGCGCGGCGGTGGAATGGACGCAGGTCAAGATGGACGACTTGCAGTATGGCCGCCCGCGCACCAGCCAGATGGACGCATACGTCGGGCACGGAGAGGCCGAGGGCGTGCCTTCACACTTTATCGCCATGAACCTCAACCGCCGCGTGACCATTATGGAACTGCCCGGCAGCGACAGCGCAAAGGCCACCACGATTGTCGGCCCCTACCTGTTCGGCAAGGGTGAAGACCTCACCCCGGTGCAGATGGATGTGCAGGACGTTGACGGCGACGGAAAAGCCGACCTCATAGTCTCGGTCAAGAGCGAGCAGCTATTGTATCTGAACGACGGCGCGAGCTTCAGGCTGGCGACCCCGGAGGAGCAATCGGCCATACAAAAGGCGCTGGCGGCCCGCAACAGCAGCCAGCTCTCTACAGGCGACCCTGCAACCGGCGCGGAGGTGGGCAAGTGAGCCGGGGCGCGGCGCTTGCGTATGCGGTTGAGGAATGGATCGAGCAGGAACCGGCGCTTCCGGCTCCCGACACCTCCCTCTACCGCTTGCTGGGTGAGCAGACTGGGGCGGCTGCCCCCTCGACACCCCTGTACACCCTCTCCGCGCCTGCTTCTCCTCGGTACGAGCCGCAGCCCGCACACACAGCCGCAGTCGCCCAGACAGGGCCGTTCGCCACGTACAGTGATTATGCTTACAGCGACTACGGTTACTACGGCGAAGAAACGGCCCAGCCACGAGCAGCGCGGCCCCGCATGGGGCGCTTGGTGGCGGGTGTGGCGCTGCTGGCAACCGTACTGGCTGCACTGGCGGTCGGGGCGACGAGCTATGCGCGCAACGGCTCGACAGGCCTCCACTTGAGCAGTTATCGCGACGCTGCCTTGGCCTCAGCTGCGTCGGCAAACGCCAGCGGCCCTGTGATTGACGCCTCGAGCGGCAACTCCGCCGCCGAACCTCCACAGGAGGCCGCACCACCGCCTGCATCCGCTTCGGCCCCCGCTTCGCTCATGCCCGCCGCCTCCAACTACGCCCTCCAGGGGCCGCCCACGATAAGCGTAGGCAGGATCGAGGCAGTGCTGGCGCAGTATGGTTCGCCGGCAGCGGGGCAGGGTCAGAGATTGTACGACCTGGGCGTGAAGTACGGCATCAATCCGGCCTTTGCGCTGGCCTTCTTCGTCCACGAAAGCGGCTGCGGCACAAAGGGCGTGGCCCGCTTCAGCAAGTCGCTCGGCAACATACGGTGGACTGAAGGCTACGGCAACTATGAAGGGTATCGCAGCTATCCTAGCTGGGAAGCCGGGATGGAGGACTGGTATCAGCTTATCAAGGGCCTCTATATAGAAGGCTGGGGCCTACGTACCGTTGCTGCCATCATCCCCGTGTACGCCCCTTCAGCCGACCACAACAACCCCACCGCGTACATTGCCTCAGTCGAGTACCTGGTGGACAGTTGGCGAGAGAAATAGCTGCACGGGCCGGTGCGGGTGAATGCAGGATGGAGCGCGATGCGCTCCATCCTTTTTTCTTGCCGGCTTTCCGGGCTTTGTATATAGTTTCACATGCAGAGGAGTATAAGATGCCGTGTCGAAACCTTCAACGCTCAGGCGGCGTAAAGTAAAAGAAAAGACGTATATAAAGGCAGGGAGGATTCCGTTTAGATGCAAATATTGACCCGTTTTTCACTCCGCAAGGCCCCCATCATCTTCATGCTTATGCTGTTGGTGGTGTTCGGCGGGGTGGCGGCTTCGCAGCAACTCAAGAGCGAGCTGCTGCCGAGCATTGATTTCCCGGTTGTTACCGTGATCACCATCTACCCTGGGGCCGCCCCCGACGATGTTCGCCGGGACGTGAGCGAGCCGATAGAGAAGATCGTGGCGGGCAGCCCAAACCTCAAGTCGGTTTCCTCCACTTCCAACGATAGCGTGTCGTTCGTCACGGCTGAGTATGAGTACGGCACCGACATGGAAAAGACGCAGCAGAACCTTCAGGAGGCAGTCAACCGCCTGACGCTGCCCACCCAGGTGCAGCGCCCCACCGTTGGCCGCTTCAATCTGCAAGACATCCCGGTGCTCGCCTATACGGTGAACACAAAAGCGAGCGGGGCGGATGCCCTGGCGAACCTGCGCCGAGCCCTTGAGGAAAAGGTGTCGCCCGAACTTAAGGCTATCGGCGGGGTAAACTCGGTGGTGGTGTCGGGGGGTGGCGACAAGCAGGTGATAATCACCTTTGACGAGAAGAAGCTCCAGGAAAAGGGCCTAACCTCCTCCGCGATAACGGGCATACTGCAAGCCAACAACATCTCCTTCCCCACCGGGCAGATAGTAAACAACGGCCAGTCTATCCCCGTGCGCGTCACCAACCAGTTCAACAAGGTCGAAGACCTCCGCAATCTGGTTGTGCGCCCAGCTATCCCCGCCGGCCCGCCCGCAGGCGCAGGCGCTCAAGCAGGGGGGCCGGGAGGCGCTCCCGGCGGGCAAGCTGCACAGGCGCAGGGGGCGTCTACCGGCCCCGCTCCCGCCGTCAAGTTGGGCGATGTGGCGACGGTGGAACTCACCAACACAGCCGGCGAGACGATCAGCCGCAGCAACGGCAAGCCCAGCCTAGCCGTTATCATCTACAAAACCCAGAACGCCAATAGCGTGCAGGTGGCCGACGACGTAAACGCCCGGATGGACAAGGCGATAGCCGGCTTGCCAAACTCGCAGAAAGAGGTGCTGTTCGACCAGTCCACCTTCATCAAAGAGGCGCTAGACGGCTTGATCCGCGAAGGCGTGTTGGGGGCTATTCTGGCAATCGTGGTGATCCTGCTGTTCCTACGCAACGTTCGGTCCACGCTCATCACTGCGGTGTCCATCCCGATGTCGGTGCTGATTGCCTTGATCATGCTCAATGTGTTCAACATCTCGCTGAATATCATGAGCCTGGCGGGGTTGGCAGTGGCAATCGGGCGCGTGGTGGACGACAGCATCGTGGTGCTGGAGAATATCTACCGGCATCACTTTCAAGACGGCGAGGGGTTGCGGGAAGCCGCCTATAACGGCACCAGAGAGGTGGCGACCGCCATCACCTCCTCCACCATCACCACCGTGTGCGTCTTCCTACCGCTCGGATTTATCGCCAGCCTGGTGAGCCAGTTCTTCCGCTCGTTCGCCGTGGCCGTGAGCGTTTCGCTGCTAGCCTCCCTTATAGTCGCGCTGACCGTAATCCCGGTGCTGGCCGTTGTCCTGCTCAAAACAGGCAGGGCCAAACCCCCTACGCGGGCAGCCGCACATGCCGAGGGGCACGATACCCTTGTGCAGCGCCTGTATACCCCGGTTATCGGCTGGGCGTTGAGCAAGCGCTCGACCAAGCTGGCAACACTGGGCGTGGCCTTGCTGCTGTTCGCCGGTTCGATGGCCCTGGTGCCATTCATCGGCACCACCTTTATCAACTTCGGCAGCGATAAGGTGCTGGACGTAACGCTGACGCTGGCCCCCGGCACCGACCTCCAAACCACCAGCAAGTCCGCCGGCGACATCGAAGCCGAGCTACAGAAGAACCCCAAAGTCAAGAATTACCAGACCAATATCGGCACAAGCACCAGAGAGGCGGCCACCGGCTTCGGCGGGCTTGGCAGCGACAATCAAGCCAGGATGACCGTTACTTACGAGCGGGATGTGGATATACGCGCCGAGGCCGACAATCTGCGCGACCTTGTAAAGAGCCGCGCCGCCCAGGACAAGATCGAGGACTACACCGTCACCCCCAGTTCGGGCGGCGGGCCGAACAGCACCGCGTTCGAGGCAATCGTGTCGGGCAGCAACTACGACGATGTGCTTAAGACGAGCGACGCCTTGCTCACCAAAATAAAAGGCATCCCCAACCTGGTGAACGTTACCAGCGATGCCGCCCGCGCCAAGCCTGAGATCAGGGTGAAAGTGGACCCCGCAAAGGCGCTGGCACACGGCAGCACCACGATACAAATAGCAGGGCAGGTGCGCGGTCTGCTTACCAGCCAAAAAGTGGCCGAGGTGACTATCGGCGGCAAAAGCTATGACGTGCAAGCCACCTATGACCCCTCGACGCTCAACAATATAGACGCCATCAGAAATATAGTGGTGGGCACTCTCAACCCGGTTCCCTTGAGCGAGGTGGCAGATGTGGCGCAGGCGAACGGCCCGGTGTCCATCACCCGCGTAGACCAGGAGCGGGCCGTTACGGTCAAGGGCACTATCAACTCGGACAGCACCTCCGACGTAACCCGCGATGCACTCAAGGCGATAGACGAGGTGAAGCAGAACGCAGGCCCCGGCACTAAGATAGAACTGGGCGGCGTGTCGCAGCTTCAGGACGAGTCGTTTGGACAGCTTGGGACGGCGCTGGTGGTGGCGGTGATCCTGGTGTACATGGTGATGGTGCTGACGTTCGGTTCGCTCTCCACCCCGTTCATCATCATGTTCTCCTTGCCCCTGGCAGCTATCGGCTCCATTGTGGCCCTGTTCGTTACCGGCAGACCGCTCGGCATCAGCGCCCTGATAGGCGTGCTGATGCTGGTGGGCATCGTTGTTACCAACGCCATCGTGCTGCTCGACCTTGTGGAGCAGCTAAAGCATGAGCGCGGCATGTCTACGCACGACGCGCTGATAGAGGGCGGTCGAACAAGAGTGCGGCCCATCGTCATGACGGCGCTTGCGACGATGATAGCCTTGGTGCCTTTGGTGCTCGGCTTCAGCGAAGGCTCGATTATCGCTTCGGAACTGGGTACGGTAGTGGTAGGCGGCCTGTTCACCAGCACATTCCTGACGCTCATCGTGGTGCCGGTAGCCTACAGCCAGCTCCTCAGCCTGCTCAACAGCCTGGGCAGCCGCCGCCCCGACGAGCCGGTTGCGCGCCCCAGCGACCCCGATGTAGAGCAGGCTGAGGAGCTGGAGCTTCCCGAACCTGTGGGGGTGGCGTAAGCGTAATAGCGCAAAGCGCAGAGGCAGTTGGAGAGGGGGCAGGTCGCATGCAGGCTGAACTGTCATGCAATTGAGCTATGCTACGCTGCCATAGCTGGCAAGCACTTCCATACTACGGCTTGTCATTCTGAGCGCGGCGAAGAATCAGTAGGTGGAGCATGGTAGTTAGGGGCAGAGTACCTTCCTTACAGTGCAAGGTACGACACTTTTCAGCCCTACTGTCACACAGGCATACTGATTCTTCAGTTCTTGCTTCGCAATTCAGGCTCCTCTGAAAATAGAGTAGGGGCACGGCGCGCCGTGCCCCTACGGACGCGCACATTTTCATTGTCGGTTGTGGCATGAGGGTCAGGATTACTCAGAATGACAGGGGGTAGTAATTCTTCATTGCCCAACAAGGTAGCACACATAACTTTAGTTGGAGTAGATGGTCCCTTGTGCCTGCCCTTTACCCTTACCCCGTAGATCGAGGAACACCGACCAGGGCAGGCCATGGGTTCTTAGCGTAGCCAGTTCAGGCTCCTACAGTTCATTACACCCCGCTCTGCTCATAGCCCAGGCCTGAACGCTTACCGTCTCAGGCGACAGGCTGCTGCCATCTGCTCATATTGATGTTGACGAAGCTGGGAAGCACGCCGCAGCCGGCATCCTCATCGTCATCTACGTTCAGGGCTTCCGGCGTGTCGAGTATAGTCAGGAAAGCCTCCACTACATCGGGGTCGAACTGTGAGCCGGAGCATCGGACCAACTCGTCGCGGGCGCGGTCCACGCTGTACGCCTCTTTGTAGCTTCTCTTGGTGATCATAGCGCAGTATGCATCAACCACACACACGATGCGAGCGGCGATCGGTATATCTTTGCCCTTGATGCCGTCGGGGTAGCCGCTGCCGTCGTACCACTCATGGTGGTGCAGCACCACCTCGGCCACCAAGTTGAGGGCCGGCACCTTCGCCAGCAGGTCGTGGCCCACGCGCACATGTGCGCGCATCAGGTCGCGCTCTTCCGGCAGCAGCGGGCCGGGCTTGTTCAGCACGCCGTCGCTCACCCCTATCTTGCCCACATCGTGCAGGAGGGCGGCATAGCAAACCACGCTGCGGTCCTCGTTGCTCAGGTCCAACTTCTCGGCGGTCAGGCGTGCATAGCGCGATACCAGATCGCAGTGGCCGTGTGTATAGGGGTCTTTCGCCTCAACCGCATCGGCCAGCATGCTGACGGTAGCCACGTATGAGTTCTGTAGCTCCTGCTGCAAATTGCGATTTTGAATGGCTACCGATGCCTGGTCGCCCACGCTCAGGAGGGTCTCGATATCTTCCTCGTTGAAGCTGCCGTTCAGCTTATCGGCCACAACCAAGATGCCGTTGAGGTTCCGCATCAGCACAACGGGGGTGGCGATGAGGTTCTGGAAGTGCTCGCCGGGACGCTCGGGCCGGGGCATATCTTCCATTTCCCCTTCGCTGTTGCACACCACCGAATCATTATTCTCCAGCACGCTTTGGCACAGGGCCTTGATAAACTCGGAGGGAGGGGAAGCGGGATAGCCGTCTATATCTTGCGCGGCGCGGATTCGCAGGTTGTCCACATCGCCCCGCGTGGTGATGTACAAGCCTCTGGTGCCGCCCGTGATCGCCAGGCATGCCTTGAGGATGAGGCTGTAGACGCCGCCCTCGAACAAAGCCGTATGTATATCTTTGAGGCTGTTGGCTAGTTGGGAAGCGCGTTCTCGGTAGCGCTGCGCTGCCAGGCGCTCATCTTCGCGCAGCCGGCGGCTCTCCTCCAACTGCTGTTCCGCCTGCTTGACGGCCTGTTTCATGTCGGCCAATTGCGACTGCGCCTCGTTCAGCTTGTGCGTTTGGCGCTCGATCTCGTCGTCCCTGACCCGGAGGCTACTTTCGAGACTGGCCGAGGTTCCCACCAGTTGCGCCACCTCAGAGCGTGCCTCCTGAAGCTGCATCCCCTGCTGCGCCCACTGGCGGCGGAAGTGCTCGTACTGCGTCTCCGCCTGCCTTAAGTGTCCCAACACCGGATCGCCCGTTACTACAGGCATCTCCATAGTATCGTCGTCTTTGTTCTCGTGCCCTTTGCCCTCTGCCATAGAAGTCTCCTAACACTACATGCATGCACACCCTGCTTTTTAGCAGGAAGCATGCCCGCAAGGGACATACCATTTCAGAGGGTACTCCGGTAAGGAGGCTCACGGCAGACTCTCTAGGCTTTACTTCTTCCGTGCGCCACGAACTCCAGCAGGTCGCTGCGGGTGATCAGGCCCACCGGCCGGCCGGCTTCCTCCACCAGCACAGCGGAGTTGTTGGCGAGCAAGGCGGGCACTACGCGCTCGACCTCCTCGGCCACGTCTACTAGGGGGAACGGAGTATCCATCACGCTCTCCACCCTGGCGTCTATGAGAGTGGGGTCGCGGAACACCCGCTCAAGCAGGTTACGCTCCTGTATTGAGCCTATCATCTCATGCACATCGCTAAAGAGGCTGTGCTGGTTGCCGTTGCTCGAACCGGCGCGGGTGACGGGCAGTTGGGAGATGCCGTACTGCTGGAGCAGGTCAATCGCCTGGCGCACCGTCTTGTCGGAAGGCACAGTCACCAACTTGGGCAGTTCGCGTGTGCCCCGCGCCACAAGGTCGCGCACACGGGCCTGGGTGGGCAAGCGGTCGAGGAAGCCGTTTTCCCGCATCCAGGCGTCGTTGTACAACTTCGACAAGTAGCCGCGCCCCGTGTCGGGCAGCAGCACCAGAACGACCTGCCCCGCCTGCATCGTCTTGGCGGTCTGCAAGGCAGCGTACATAGCAGTCCCCCCGGAGCCGCCAATGAGGATACCCTCCTCGCGGGTCACACGGCGGGCGGTCTCAAACGAGTCGCGGTCGCTTACCGTCACCCACTCGTCTATCGCATCGGCATCATATGTGCCGGGGATGAAATCTTCGCCTATCCCCTCCACCTTGTAGGGGCGGGCGCGATCCTGCGTATAGATCGAGCCTTCGGGGTCGGCCCCCACTATCCTCACATCGGGGTTCTTTGATTTCAGGAAGTTACCGATGCCGGAGATAGTGCCGCCGGTTCCCACGCCCGCCACAAAAGCGTCTATCTTGCCATCCAACTGCCGCCAGATTTCGGGGCCGGTGGTCTCCACGTGGGTGCGGGGGTTGGCGGGGTTGAAGTACTGGTTGGGCTGAAACGCGCCCGCTATCTCGCGGGTCAAGCGGTCGGCCACGCTGTAGTAGCTTTCGGGGCTTTCGCGGGGCACGGCGGTGGGTGTGGTAACTACCTCTGCGCCGTATGCCTTGAGCAGGTCGATCTTTTCCTGAGACACCTTGTCGGGCATGACAAAAACGCACTTGTAACCCAGCACGGCAGCGGCTATCGCCAGGCCCGTGCCGGTGTTGCCCGAAGTCGGCTCCACTATCGTGCCGCCCCGCTTGAGCAGGCCTTTCTCCTCGGCGGCGCGTATCATCGTGATGCCGATGCGGTCCTTCACCGAGTTGCCGGGATTAAACATCTCCAGCTTGGCGAGCACAGTGGGCTTAAGGCCCCGGCTCACCTTATGCAGGCGCACGATGGGGGTGTCGCCGATTGTCTCAAGGATGTTGTCGTAGACTTCCATGTCTAATGCCTCTACCTTTCACGGGCGACGCTGCCCGGCTGCATACGAAGGAACTGAGCAGGTTCCCCTAGAAGGTCCGACCTCCTACTCAAGCGAATTATAGTTTGCCCCAGCCAGCAAGTCAATGCCGAGCAGTCCTATGCCGGTTCTTACTGGTGATTACCCATATCTGAAGTCACGTTAGCCTATCTTGTTAGGGCTTGAGGAACTACTAC
>JBBSIX010000138.1:0-8733 GCA_038231875.1 Chloroflexia bacterium
ACGGCGCGCCGTGCCCCTACGGACGCGCACATTTTCATCGGCGGTTGTGGCATGAGGGCGATGATTACTCAGAATGACAAACTGTAGTGGAAGTGAGCGTAACCAGTTGGGGTTGCTCTCGTTGTTCTGCATAAAGTTGTGGCTAATCACCAGTTGTATAATAGTTGCATGCAGCGCATACACCCTCCCAAGCGCATCCTGGCCGTCAAGTTGGCCGACATGGGCGACTTGCTCACCGTTACCCCGGCTTTGCAGGCGCTACGGGCGGCTCACCCCTCGGCGCAGATAGACTTGCTGGCGCCGCCCTCCTCGGCTGCCGTACTGCGGGGCGCGTCGTACATTGATCGGATCATCGCTTTCGACAAATTCGCGTTCGACAACCTGAGCAGCCTATTGGATATACGCAGCCTGGCGAAAACGACGGCGTTCATGGCGCGCTTACGTCTAGTTCGTTACGATACGTTGGTCCTTTTCCACCATTTCACTTCACGCTGGGGAACACTCAAGTTCTACAGCCTGGCGCTCTCAACCGGGGCTGCTCAACGGGCCGGTTTGGACAACGGTCGCGGCGGGTTCCTCACGCTGAGGGTCCGCGATGCAGGATTTGGGGCCATGCACGAGGCAGATTACTGGCTCTCCGTAGCCGCCTTGCTGGGTGCTGACGCCGGCGCCGGTTGGAGGTCACGCATACCGGTTGGCGAAGACGGCAAGGCCGCCGCAGAGAGCCTACTTTCCTCCTTCGGCAAGAGGCATGCCAGCCCGTTGGTGGCCGTCCACCCCGGTGCGGGCTGGTACAGCAAGGCTCGTATCTGGCCTGTGGAGCGATTTGCAGGGGTGGCGCGAGGGCTGGCACAGCAGGCGGGAGCAGGCATCGTCGTTGTAGGGGGGCCGGATGAAGTCGAGGCGGCAAAGCAGCTTGAGCAACTATGCGTGGAAGGCTCCGTGCTCAATTTGGCGGGGCGCACCACTGTACACGAAACAGCTGCCCTGATAGCGCGTTGCGACCTGTTCCTGGGCAACGACAGCGGCCCGATGCACCTCGCCGCAGCCGTGGGCACGCCTGTAGTAGCAATATTCGGCCCCTCCAACAAAGAGGCCTGGGGACCCTACACCCCGCCCGGCCTGCCTTCTCCGCACCGGATAGTGGCGCTCGACCTGCCCTGTATGCCGTGCTTCTACCGCGCCCACTCTCTAGGGCTGCGAGAGGGCTGCGGCACACGTCCCTGCCTGATCGGGCTGGGGCCGGAGCCTGTGCTGGAGGCGTGCCTGCAAAGCCTGCGGCGTACCACATAAAGGCTGCGGCTGCTATATGGTATCCTCGCATCCTTTACGATTTCCTCCACCCCTAGTCTGAACACTTACCAAAAAGAAGTTGCGGTTGGCGCACGGCGGTAGTATAATACATATCTGTGGTATCGCGGTTCAGATGCGTCGCAGTTATGCAGAGTGGATTGTGGCCGTGCGTAGCCGGGGGACGCTGCCGAATAACTTCGGCTTTGTCCTGCAAGGCTGCATGCACGGAGCCGAGGCCGTAACCCTTAAGCGAGTGGACTTTCGTCCCTATTATGAAAACCGACGTAAAGTTGCCGGGCGGCAAGATAAATGTGGTAACTCGGCCCTGTGCGGTCGGGCAGCCGCATAGCAGTTGGCCTGAAGCGTCACAAGCGCTTCAACAGCATGCCTCCGACCTGGTTTCCCTGCCCTCTCCTGTCCGCATGATCTCCCGAACCGAACTGTCCCTATGCACGTGCACAGGAAGCGTGAAGCATGGGGCCTGTACCTTGTTGGTGTATGAAAACCTGGCGCAGTATCGTACAACACAAGGCGTAATCTAACCTAGATATGTGTTACGTGGGGCCTGAGAACCCCGGCGTCGCTGAGACGCAACTATAAAGCTCGAGAAGGAAGTGAAAAGTACATTGGCACGCAATATTTTCAGCCGTAGAGGCGAAGAAACGGAACAGGGCACTCAAACGAAGCGTATCCTTGTGCCGGTGAAGGGCGGTCTTGTTGACGAAGAAGCGCTGCGGCTCGCCTACACCTACGCACAAGCAAAAATCGGCAAAGGGCGTGAAGTGGCGGTAGATGTAGTGTACGTGGTGGAAGTGCCACACGCCCTGCCCTTGAACGCCGAGTTGAAGGAGGCGTTGGAGAAGGGCGAGAAGGCCCTCGACAACGCCGAAGAAGTAGCCCACCACATGGACCTCGTGGTGGAAGCCTCGATCCTGCAAGCCAGGAGCGCGGGGGCCGCCATCGTGGATGTGGCACGCCAGAGCGGGGCCGAGTTGATCGTTATGGCAACCGATTACCAGAGGAAGCTCGGCGAGCTTGACCTGGGGTACACCATCCCCTACGTTCTCAAGCACGCCCCCTGCCGCGTCTGGGTCTGCCGCTCACCTATGGGCGCCGATAACGCTTAATTACCGGGCGAGTTGCCGTGCGATGTGCGGTCTCTACGGCTCGCAAGAGAGGGTAGGATGAAGTTAGTAATCTTGGGTTGCGGGCGCGTGGGCGCCAGGCTGGGCATGCTGATGGAGGAAGATGGGCACGAGGTGAGCGTGATCGACTCGGACTCGGCTTCCCTGGAGCGTTTGCCCAGCAGCTTCCGGGGCCAGGTAATACTGGGCACGGGGATTGACGTAGACGTGCTTAAGTCGGCTGGGATAGAAAAGGCCGACGCTTTCGCCGCCGTTACCAACTTCGACAATACCAACATCATGGCCTGCCAGGTCGCCAAGGAGATATTCGGCGTGAAGAAGGTGCTGGCCCGCATCTACGACCCTGGCCGCGAAGAGCTTTACCACCGCCTCGGCCTGGAAACGATCTGCCCCACCACCCTCATCTCCACCGCAGCGCACGACATCCTGCTGACCCCGCAGCACCCCAACACTGCCCCTCTGCGCGTGGATACCACCCAGGATGTGGTGGCTTTGGCTGCTGCCCTCAACGACGGCAACGCTAATTACGGTAAGGACCACAACCACACTCCCATGCCCGCGAACAACACTGTTGTCCTGAACCCTCCTATCGGGCAAACGCCGGCCTCTACCCCTGCGGCAGCCGAAGCCGAGAGGCCTGAACCACAGGAGAAAGACCCCCGGCCTACCCGCGAACGGCGCGGCCTGTTCAGGCACTAGACTAGGCGCCCGGCGCATCACCTCTCTATAGTGGCGGCTGAAGCACTGCGGCCGAGGAGCGATATGTACGTAATAGTAGTAGGCGGCGGCAAGGTAGGGTACTACCTTACCAAGACGCTTATCAACGAGCATGATTATGAGCTGCTGCTCATTGAGAAGAACCCAAAGAAAGTAGCCACTTACGGCGAGCGGTTCGGTTCGGTGGTGTTGCAGGGGGACGGAGCCGAGTCGAGTACGTTGGAGGCTGCCGGGGCGGGGCGTGCCGATGTGGTGATCGCCGTTACGGGCGACGACGAGGACAACCTGGTGATCTGCCAGACGGCCAGGCGCATGTTCAACGTGTCACGCACAATCGCCCGCGTGAACAATCCCAAGAACGAGGAGATATTCCGCAAACTGGGCATTGACGTAACGGTGTCGGCCACCAATATTATGCTGAATATTATCGAGCAGGAGATACCGGAGCGCGGCCTGGTTCATCTAATGACGCTCAAACATGCCCAGGCAGCTATCGTGGAGGCCACCGTGCAGGAAGGCTCCCCCGCCGCAGGCAAGAGCCTCGCCGAGATAGAGTTCCCCCAGAACATCGTGATCTCAGCCGTGCTGCGCGATGGCGCGATGATTATCCCCAGAGGCGATACCATTCTCCAGCCCCGCGACGAGATAATAGCCCTGGCGCGCCGGGAAAGCGAAGCCGCCCTCCGGCAGATACTGGCCGGATAACCGGCTCATGGGCGCCCTTTCTACCAGCTAATAACCGCGTAGTCGAGCAAAAAGAATGGCGGCTGGTTGATCTTATCGCTGGGGTCGAGGTTGGAGATGGAGAGGGTGTTCGTGCCTTGTACTAACGTACCGGGCGGGATCGCCCAGTTGTAGCTGCCCCAGTTGCCCGGCTGGAATACCCCGTTGGGGAAGTCGTTGGGCAACGGATTGGCGCCGTTGTAAATAAAGATGCCGTTCAACGTTATGAAGATGGGCGTTTTAGCGGCATCCTCAGAATCCAGCCCCGTGATCTGCAACGTAGCGTTGCCGGTGGGTGGGTTCGCGATGTCGAAGGAGGCGCTCATCGTCCTGTACTGAGTGCCTTGCCCGTAAACCCAGGTGGCGGTTCTACCATGATACAGGCCGTCCAGCCGCCTGTATCCCCCGGAGAAAGCGCTGTCTTCCAGGGTGACGCCGTTATCACTCCCAACGATGGGCGCAGATGTAGCGGTAGGCTCTATGGGGAAGGGTGTCACCGTAGGCGGCTCCTCGGTGGGCGGCACAACAACCGGCTCCAGCGTGGGCGTATCTGCCGGCTGAGGGGTGTCGGTGGGCGGTTGGGGAGTGTCGGTAGGCGGCTCCTCGGTGGGCGCGGGTGTCTCCGTAGGGGCGAGAGGTTGAGGCGTGGCTGTAGCCTCGATCCGGGTGGGCACGAGCGTAGCGGGGGCCAAAGCGACTGAGACCGTAGCTGTGGCGGGCATGAGCGTAGCGGGGGGCTGGGCTACAACAAGGGTGGCCGAAACGGTAGGTGTGCTCGCCTCGCGCATGGCCCCAAGCAGACTCGACCCCTGCCAGGCTCCAACCCCGCACAGGCCAAGCCCCAATAGAAGGGCCAGCGCCGCAGGGATCCAACCCAGCCTTCTGCGCCGGCTTACGTTCACCCGGACTTCTCCGGCAGCCTGCCCGGTGTAGGGCGCGGCTGTGTAAGCGGGAGGCACGGCTTGCATGGGAGGAGGGGTTATTGGCCCCGCCACACCCACCCTGGCCGGGGGAACCTGCCCGCCGTTGGGCGAGTTGGGCGATACCGGCATCGCCACCGCCTGGCTGACCTCTGCCGCATGGGGAACCCTCGGGGCAGTAGGTAGATCGGTTGCCCCCACCTGTTCGGCAAGATAAGCTCCCGACTCCACAGGCATAGCGCTGGTGGGTTGATTAGCGGCGACATTCAGCGCATCCAGTTCCTTGAGCAGACTCTCGGTAGAGGAGTAGCGACGCTTGGGGTCTTTGTTCAGCAGGCGCATGACTACTGCTTCCAAGGAAGGGGGCGCTTCAGGCACCAATTCGTGCAAGGGGCGAGGCTGCTCCCACACCTGTTTGTAGGCCACGATAGCCGGATTTTCGCCGGTGAAGGGCGGTATGCCGGAGAGCATCTCGTACATCACGCAGCCGAGCGAATACAGGTCGGAGGCGGCAGTAACTGAGGAGCCGGTGGCTTGTTCGGGCGACATGTAGGCCGCAGTGCCGAAGGTCATTCCGGACTGGGTGAGGGCCGGGCCGGAAAGCGCTTTGACGATACCGAAATCTGTGAGGCGCACGCGCCCAGCCTTGTCTATCAGAAAGTTCTGGGGTTTGACATCGCGGTGGACAAGGCCCCTCTCGTGGGCGACGGCCAGGGCTTGACAAGCCTGGCGGGTGATAGACACTGCCTCGCCCGGAGTGAGGCGACCCCGCCGTTGGAGCAAATCCTTCAGGTTGCGGCCACTGATGAACTGCATGGCGATGAACATAGAGCCGTCCTGCGCCTCGCCGAAATCGTAGATGTCCACGATGTTGGGGTGGGACAGGCCCGCAGCGGTCTTGGCTTCCACCACAAACCGCTTGCGCGAAGGCTCGTCGTAGCTGTACTGCGAGCGCAGCAGTTTGATAGCCACGATTCGGTCCAGACGCTGGTCGCGTGCGCGAAACACCTCAGCGGCGCCACCCTCGCCCACCTTTTCAAGCAGGCGATAGCGGTCCGCCAGGAGGCGTCCGCCTTCCATCATGGGTGTTGAGCCGTCGGAACCGAGGGTCATAAAGGGGTGTGCTCCTATTCCTGAGTAGTGGGGTGATATTCTCGACTGCCGTCGTGCTGTTGACGGGCAGCAAAGGTTAGAACGGCACAGGCCGCCTCTTTGTCACGCACTCGTTAAACGCAGAGCGCCGGCTGTTGGATAGCGCCAACCGTCTCTATGGATTGATCTTAAGCTCAGTAACCACAAAACTCAGTTTGCGATCATCACCGGCAGCCATGCCTACTTCAGATGGGGAAACGGGCGCCACGTTGCTCCGAAAAACCACTTTGCTCTCGCCGGCAGGCAAAACTACCCTACCCACGTCCAGAAGTTGAGGCGCGCTCGTGATAGGGAACTTCTTTAGCGCTTTATCGTTGACGGTTATCTCCAACTCTCCTTCGCCGCGCAGTGTGTTGCAGACCAAAGATAGATGCACGACAGTAGGCGACCGATTGATCAAATAGAGGGACGACCCGCCTGCGCTCCAGCGCCAGACTTTGTTGCCGCTGTTTTCCGGCGCATACCAGTCGGCGCCCAGCCAAACGAGCGGGCCGGAGCCGGCTACCGGAGGCACTTTATAAGCCGTCAACTGCTCGTCTTCGTAAATCGCAGCCGAGCGGCGCGGATAGAGACGGCGAACGTACTCCTCTACGCGCCCGACATCCTGGGGCCGTTCATAACCGAGGCTTTGCTTGTAATGGATGATATACGGGATGTTGTAGTAGTTGAGTACCAAGAAGGTGGATAGCGGCGGCACGATGTCCGGTTGTGGGGGCGGCATCAGGTCGAGTATGGGTTGGAAGGGCGAAGCAGGATCATTATAGTAGTCGTATACCCAGCGCGACAGATAGCCGCCGACTATCTTCTTGTGGTGGACGGTCTGATTGAACATGCGGTCGTGATCTCGTGCGTAGTGAAGGGTTACAGGCAGTTCGAGGATACCGAAGTCGCCTTTTTCCTGGGCCAGACCGCTAAAGAAGGGCGAAATCTGCACACTGGACATGGGCTGTGGTAAGGTAGACAGCTCCAGGGCAGGCAGAAGCACCAGCACACCGGCCAAGGCGCCTGCCGGCCACTGGGAGGCCGGCCTCCTGAGACTGCTGCTGAACTTGCAAACAAGCTGCATCAAGTAGGCCACACCGAATCCCGCCAGTACACTCAGTCCCAAATCGGCAAGCAACACAAAACGCCGAGGCACACGGGCAATAGTCATAAAAGGCAAGCTGCGAAAGAGCAGGTAGGGGAGGGGTATATTAGTGGTGCGGCTTACTTCGAGAGCTTCAGGGTCGAGCTTAAGGTAAGGACCGAGAGCCATCACAGCGCCCACAAGGACGAGGCACAGCCAGAAGGCCGCGCGGCGTCTGGTGACTATGCCACCCAGCGCCCCCAAAAGGAGAGCCGTATAGCCCAACGTGCCGGGATTCCACCCTGGAGGTGATACTCTTGTGTCCTTAGAAACTGTGAGCATCTCAAGAGGTGTGAGGGATAAGCTCACCTCGTAGTCTAGGCCACTCACGAGCCGGACGCTGCTGTCCGACATGGAACGAACAGTGGCCCCAATAAGTGGAGAGGCCAGTACCGCCCAGACAAGCACTATACCCGCCGCACGCAGAACGGTAGAACGCCACCGGTCTGAACGCTCGACCACATGGATAAGCGTCAGTAAACCATCCATCAGCAGCAAGAAAACAGTCAGGTACCAGTTGGTGAAACTGGTAGTCAACAGAAAGAGCACAGCCAAACCGCCGTCCAGCAAGTGCAGCCTCCCACGAGGCCGCAGATAGAGGAACCTGTGAAGAAAGAGCAGATGCAGCAGCAACCAGCCCGTGCCCAGCAGCACCAGATGCCCCGCCTGCAACTGGTACTGAGCAAGAGGGTTGAAGGCAAACACAGTGCCCGCCACCAACCCGCCGGCCATGCTCCGCGTAAGATAGAATACCAACCAGAACATAGCGCACCCTGCGAACGCCATGTGCCCCATCGAAAGAAGATTGTAGGCGAGAGTAGGCCCAACCGCCGCATCATTCAGCAAGAGCACCGGCATGCCGATAAACATGTCGAGGGGGTGCATGTCGTTGAAATAGAGAGAGATAGGGTTGTCGCTTTGCCGGTAGGGATAGTAGATCATATCGGTGTAGAATGGATTGCTGTGACGGTCGGCGACGGCTGTTTTGAACCACCACAGGTTCCACCTTTCCTCATCCACATCTACCGAACGAGCAATCAATGGGTGGCGAATCACACTGTGAGCTATATCTGTTACAAGCGGATACGTCATAACCACAGTGAGCACAGAGAAAACCAGCATGGGCAGCAGAAACACCACCCACAGAGAAGTGTGCCTGGCGTGCGAGTGCCCTCCGGGGAAGCTCCCGACCTCTGTGGGTGACTCCTGCCCTCCAACACTCAAACTGTCTACAATACGTGCCAAACGCTACCTCATGAGGGGTGAAACAACACACAGTCCTGTTGCCGAAGGCTGCGCTGAGCCGCCGCCAACCAGGGTTAAAGCGCAAATCGAATATAGCCAAGCAACAGCCCTTTGTCAAGTTGTTGCCTTTTCGGTAAGTGTTCAGGCTTGGGGTGGAGAACACGTAAAGGATGAACTGTAGGGGCAGGTCCATGGCCATTTACTGCAACTAATCAAGCTATGCTACGCAGCTATATCGGACAAGCACCTACATACTCTGCCTTGTCATTCCGATTGTAGTTTAGACTATTGGGCGGACCGTCAGGGAAAGGGTTGCACAAAATGGCTGCTAATGTACAATAAAAGGGAGGCCTCAACCCCAATAATGGCCTCGTCGCGGAGCCAATAGTGCCGTGATTTAGCTGGCTGGGAA
>JBBSIX010000139.1:0-8689 GCA_038231875.1 Chloroflexia bacterium
CTGGGCACGCTGCCGATGCTGCCTGCCCTAGTGCGTAAACACAAAGTAGATGAGGTGATTGTGGCCCTAAGCGGTGCATCGGACAAGCACTTCAGGGATATTCTCGATCTGATACAGGACGAGAGCGCCTCCGTCAAGATATACCCGGACGCTTTCCAGCTTATGACGCAGAACGAAGTGAGCGTGGGCGAATTAAGCGGGTTGCCGCTCCTGAGCGTAAAGGACGTGGCGCTGCGGGGCTGGAACCGCCGCGTCAAGCGGGCCTTCGACGTGGTGTTCAGCCTGCTGGCGCTGGTGCTCACATCTCCACTGATGCTGCTGATTGCCCTCGCCATCAAATTCAGCAGCCCAGGGCCGGTGTTCTTTATACAGGAGCGCGTGGGGTTGGACGGTAAGCCGTTCCCTCTGGTGAAGTTCCGCACAATGAGGATAATTGTGGGCGCCGGGGAGATGCCCATCCTGGCGGAGCGCGTGCCTAGCTGGACGGTGCGTAACGATCCCCGCCGCACCTCCATCGGCACGTTCCTGCGCCGCTTCTCGTTGGACGAGTTGCCTCAGTTCTACAACGTGCTGGTGGGCGAAATGAGCGTAGTCGGCCCCCGCCCCGAACAGCCGGCCTATGTACAGGAGTTCGCCCAGCGCATCCCCAAGTATCTGCTGCGACACCGTGAGAAAGCCGGCATCACCGGCTGGGCGCAGGTCAACGGCATGCGCGGCGACAGCTCTATCGAGATGCGTACCAAAATGGACCTCTACTACATCGAGAATTGGTCCGTGTTGTTCGACCTGAAGATCATCGTGCGTACTATGGTGGCGATGTTTCGCGGAAAGAATGCGTACTGACGCGCATGGCCCTACGATGAGCGATGCCCCCGACGCAGCTAAACTCACTCACCTCGACGAAGCTGGGCACGCCCGGATGGTAGACGTTGGGGCCAAAGCCCCCACCGTGCGCCTTGCCGTAGCGCGTGGAGAGGTGCGTCTCAGCCCCGACACGCTCCGGTTGGTGCAGGAAGGCAAGACTCCCAAAGGCGATGTGTTGGCGGTGGCCCGCATAGCCGGCATCATGGCCGCCAAGAAAACGCCCGACCTGATCCCACTCTGCCACCCTATAGCGCTTACGTCGGTGGGGGTGGAGCTTACATTCAGGGAATGGGGCATCGAAGTTGAGGCGCAGGCTGAAACCACAGGCCCCACAGGGGTGGAGATGGAGGCGCTCACCGCCGTGTCGGTGGCCGCGCTCGCGGTCTACGACATGGTGAAAGGGGTGGAGCGGGGCGCTCGGTTGGCGAATATCCGGCTGGTGCGTAAAGAGGGCGGTAAGAGCGGCCTATGGACGGCTGAAGAATAGTTTGCAGCGCCATGTACAGGCCGGAAGCGGGTAGTTAGGAGGGCAAGGTTGCGCTACGAGACGCACACGCACATGGCGAGGGAGAAGGTGTTCGAGGCAGCACAGCGCTTCTTCGGCGAGGAGGAGGGCGGACTGGGCATGAAGGTTAGCGCGCACCAGGGCAACCAGATAGCCTTCTTCGGCGAGGGCCTTATCTGGGTGACGGTGTGGCCTGCCAAGCCTGGGGAGAAGATCAGGGTGGACGTTGACGTGTCGGACCGCGATGCGGAGGCCAAGACTTTCATCCGGCAGGTTCTCAACGCCCCAGTGCTGACCGAAAGCGGGGGTTCGAGCGTATAGTCGGCGACTTCTTGCTTCGGGAGGGGAGCACAACCGTGAAGATAGTGGAGGACGCCTGGTCTCGACTCGCTGTGTGGGTACTTACCGTTACGATGGTGCTGTGGGCACTGTCTACAACAGTACACATAGGAGAGGTCTGGATATCCTGGATTGCTGCTGCTACTTTCATCGTTGTGCTTGCGGCCATCGCTATCCGGGCTGCCCGTGCGAACAAGCATCTCACCTGGACGCCTGAGTTGATGGAGGAGCAAAAGCTACACCTCAGACTCATGTTGCCTGAGATCATAGCTGTTATCTTGCTTAATCTGGGTTGTTTTCTACTGATCAGTTCGATAAGCGCGGGTCTGCTGCCTATGTGGGTAGTCCGAGGGGTATTCTTCCTATTGCTCACCGGGTGGTTGGCATGGCTCTACCTTCGTCGGCGTGCCTGTTAGCCTCGTCTACCTGATCCGATGGGAGGAGAACTCAGTGCATGAAGCGCCTCCACAGAGATACCTCGCGTCAGGCGCATCTCCTCAACGAGCTTACCGAGTCCCTTAGAGGGTGAAGCTGCACGATTTTCACTCATCACTCTCCTTATCCAACCGCAAAGAAGCCTTGCGGTAGGTCTACTTTGCCTACGGATATTTCAGCTTGTGTTGAAAAGTACCCAGTTGGGAGAGGAGCACATCGAAGGGCGGCTGGTTCTCGGAGTGAAGCTCGAACACCGCTCGCTCGAAATACTGCACCAGGTACGTCTTGCCGTCCAACGCACTCTTCTCCTGAAACTCATCGCTGATCGGATAGCCTTGTTGGGCCAGGCCGCCGTGCTGCCGCCAGTACTCCAGGAACTTGCCTCCCAGTTTGTGTCCAGTCTCGGTAAACAGTTGCGAGCCTTCGGTGTTGTTCGGCTGTTGACTGGGTGCGCCCGTCGCCCCATACTTCCTCTTGTACTGAAAGGTGCCAAGCTGAGAGAGGAGCACGTTGTGCGGCGGCTGGTTTTCGGGGTGGTACTCAAACACGGCCCGCTCGAAGTACTGCACTGTGTACGCCTTGCCGTTGAGAGGGCTGATCTCGGTAAACTCTTCGGAAATTGGATAGCCCTGCTGCGTGAGGCCGCCGTTGCTGTCCCAGTAATCCAGGAAGATACCTTTCACACTTTTGCCCGTCTCCGGGAATGCCCGGCTGGTTTCGTTCTCGCCGGGGATAGGGGTGGGCGGGAAGGTGGGCGCTGCTTTGGCGGTGGCTGTGGCCTGCACCGGAGTAGGGGCAGAGGGCGTTGTAGGCGTGGGCGGCGGTGCGGCGCACGGATTAGAGTATGTTTCGATCAGAGCGTTGCCGTTTGCCGAGCCAACCGCCAGCAGGTCCTGTGTGCCCGGCACGACAATAATATCCAACAGGCTGGAGTTGCCCTCGATGGGTGCCGTCCGTTCGCCAAACCAGTCGGAGCCGTTGGTGGTGTGCAGGACCAGAGGCAGGCGGTGCTGCCCGTTCTTGGCCGACTGCCCGCCCGGCACGCCATAGCCGACTGCCCAGGCTTCGGTGCGTGAGAGGGCCACCAGGCCGGTCAGAACATTGTAGTCGGCCACCCGAAAGCCGGCGCCGGTGGCCTCTTTCTTGTCGCCGTCAATATGCACAATCGCCGGTTGCCTGCCGGCGATTCCCACAAGGAAGCGGGCGTTGCCCGGCCCCGCGACGGCTAGGTCGTAGACACGCTCCATGCTAACGCCGCCTCCTTGTGCCTGTGGCTCCGCCAGGTCTTGCCACTGCTTGCCGTCCCAATGCAGCTGCAAGTCGCGTATGGAGTTCCCTCGGCTCGGCTGTGTGCCCACCGCCCACACGTCATCTGCGGCGTGAGCTATCACGTTGTACAGGATGCTGAAGCGGCCATTCTCAAGCGAGGTAGGTAGGTTCGACCAGTTGTTGCCGTCATAGTGGAATATCAGCGCCTCGGCGCCCGCCGCGTATGTCAGTTTGAGGCCGACGGCCCAGATGTCGTTGGGCGCTACTCCGTCTATTGCGTACAGGGCGGTCTGTGCATCGGCCGGCACAGGGGCAACAACAGTGGTCCAGGCGCTGCCGTCCCAGTGCAGGAGGATGTTACGCAGGACCTTGTTGTTGCCCGCGTCACCTACGGCCCAGGCGTTATTGGGAGCAAAGGTCAGCACGCCATCCAGGTAGTTGTTGTCTGGGCCTGGGTTGGGAGTAGACACGATCTTCCACTCCTTACCGTCCCAGTGTTGGGCCAGATTGCGGGCTAGTGAGTCGCTCGTGTTAGGATCATATGAATAGCCTACCGCCCAGATGTCGGAGGCGGACGAAGCAGACAACGCATCGAGCACGTTCACCTGATTAGGGACATTAGGGGCGGGCGCTATCTTCCACTGTGGGCAAGATGATTGAGCCGCCGCCGGGGTTGCCGTAGCCGGTGCGAACGAAGTGTAGGCCACAGCCGCAAGCAGCAGCGCGAAGATGCCGCTCATTAGCGCCGTGATGCGTTGCTGCGCTACTATCGCCTGCTTCGCTGTCGATAAGGACGAACGAGCGGCACGGGCCACTTCATTAGTGATGCGGTCTTTCATGATCACTGATTTCCTTTCAAGTGATTGCGCGTTACTCATGGGTTGTTATCCCCGGAAACCGGCTCTCACCGGCATGCAAGAAGGCCCAGAGCCTGGGCATAGGCGCATCCATGCACCTTACGGGAACGGTAGAAGAGCCGAGTAGTTATAGCGCTGGTATCTCCCGGTGCAAAACGGCACAACCGAACTGTGCCTATTCTACCACTCAACGTTGGGGACGTCAACTACTGTGATACGTATAAGCATGTGCAATACGACTGCTTGTTCGCGCTCAAGGCTGTTTACGGCGAATTCCGCCTGCGTGTAAAGGAAGCTCAGGGTGGCGGCACACATTTTCAACAATAGGCTGTATACTGTAGCCGTCAGAGGAGAAACGTTTGAAGAAGTCACGGATCGCCATAATCGGTGCAGGGCATAACGCCCTTGTGTGTGCCTGCTACCTCGCCAAAGCAGGCCACCAGGTGAGCGTGTTCGAGCGCCGGGCCGTAGTGGGTGGGGCGGTGAACACGGAGGAACTCTGGCCCGGCTACCGGGTGGACACCTGCTCGGTGATGCACATCCTGATACACAAAACCCCCATCATCGAGGAGCTTGGCCTACACCGATTCGGCCTCGAATATATGCAGATGGACCCCTGGGGGTTCGCCCCGTTCCCGGACGGCTCATGCATCGTCCTGTATCGCGACCTCGACCGCACCTGCCAGTCTATCGCCGCCATTTCGGAGCGCGATGCCGAGGCGTACAGGGCTTTTGTGCAAAAGTGGCACCTTTTCAACCGGCAGGTGTTTGAGGTGTTTGCCCGGCCTCCCACGCCCGGCGCCATGCTGGGGGGGATCGCCCGGCGCACAGCTGTGGCCCAGATGCGCGGCCAAGCCGACCCCTCCATGACGGGCGCGGAACTGCTCAGGAAGGTGCTGGGCAGCTACAGCCGAATGCTGAACGAGACGTTCGTCAGCCCCCAGGTAAAGGCTGTGGTGGGTTGGATGGCCGCGCAGTCCGGCCCCCCGCCGTCGGAGGTGGGCGCGGGTGCGCTGGCGGGGGCGCACAGCCTGTACCACGACGTGGGTGCGACCCACCCCAGAGGCGGCTCCGGCATGCTCTCCCTGGCGCTGGCACGTTGCCTGGAGCGCTACGGCGGCGAGGTGTACTGCAACGCGCCCGTCAGGAGGCTGCTTATCCGCGGAGGCCGAGTGCGCGGCCTGGAATTGGAGGGTGGCGAACGGGTGCAGGCCGACCTTGTGGTTTCGGGCGCGCACGTGCAAACTACCCTGCTCGACCTGGTGGAAGAAGCACAACTGCCGTCCGGCCTACCTGCAAAGGTCGCCGCGCTGCGGGTGGGCGACGGCATCGGCATGACGCTGCGCTGCGCCATTGATGAACTGCCGGCCTACACTGCATATCCGCCATCTCAAGCGGGGCACGCCGACTGCCACCATGCTATGCAGCTTATTTGCCCCAACCTCGATTATCTCCAGCGCGCCTACGACGATGCCCAGAGCGGCTATCCCGCCCGGCGGCCCGCGCTGGTGGCGATGACCCCCTCCTCGGTTGACGCCTCGATTGTGCCCCCCGGCAAGCACTCGCTCTACATCTGGGCGCAGTACCACCCATACTCCCTTGCCGAAGGCCGCAGTTGGGATGACATCCGAGAGCGTGAGGCCGACCGCCTACTGGAGACGCTGGCGGAGTACGCGCCCAACATACCGGCCCGTATACGCGACGTGCGGCACAGCTACATACAGACTCCCCTCGATCTGGAGCGCAACACCGGCCTGCTGCGCGGCAACATCATGCACCTGGACATGTCGCTCGACCAGATGTTTATGTTCCGCCCCTTGCCCGAACTCGCCTACTACAGAACGCCGGTGCAGGGGCTGTATCTTACCGGCGCGAGCACGCACCCCGGCGGGGGCGTGTCGGGCGCATCGGGGCGGAGCGCCGCCCACACCATACTGGGCGACCTCGCACGCAGGAAAGGCAATTGGCGCGGGTGGGCAGCCGCAAGAAGGCTGCTCCCCGCTCTGCTCATACCCCAAATCTGAACATTCACCCCGGTAATTCTACCTACCGTTACTTGCCGCTATGGTATATACTTTCATAGCATCTACACAGTAAGAGCTTTTGCTGCGTAGCCGGCCCTACGCAACTCGCACAAAGAGCAAGCGCCAAGTGTCTACCGAAGCCCACAATCCTGGGGCCAGCCCCTCCCAACCTATCCCCACCTTTGAGCCTGTGGATGCCTCTCGCTACGCCACCGCCACCCATCTCCACGCCCGCAGCGAACTGTCCGGCATGACCTTCGGCGCGCACACCCCTTCCGGCCATACCATGACTGTTGACGTAGACCCTGAGCATGGGGGCGCTTCGGCAGGCCCTGAGCCTCTGGAACTGCTGCTTGTGGCCCTGGGTTCCTGCACCGGCATGGACGTGATCTCTATCATGCGTAAGAAGCGGCAGGTGGTCACGCGTTATACCGTCAACGTATTTGCCAACGTCTCGCCTGACTATCCGAGAACCTACACCGAGATACTTGTGGAGCATACGCTACAGGGGCACAATTTGGACCCCAGGGCAGTAGCGCGCTCAATCGAGTTGTCCATCACCAAGTACTGCCCCGTACATGCCCTCCTGTCGCGGGCCACACGAGTAAAGCATGTGTACAGGGTGGTTGAAGACGACGGAGACACGCCGCGGTAGCCTCTTGAGCGCTGCATTGTGTCTGTGTAGCGTGTATCGTACTGAACAGCAAGCATAAGGAGCAACAAACCATGTCTAAAGCGCGCAATTGGTTGGCAGCATGTGCGATACTGGCCGCATCGGGAATAGGAGCGTGGAGTATGGCCTTCACGTCCCACAGCAACGTAGCGCAGGCAGCCGCGCCTGTGAGAGCAACCGCCGGCTCTCTTTCGCAGCCCTCATCAGGGGGCATACCCGGCAAGTTGGAGGGGCGTGACGCCGAGGTGCGGACTGCACCCCCTCTTTATACAACAGCCCCCTCTCCCTTACAGCCGTTGGTGGATCCCATCTTCGCGCCCAACAGGCGCGCCAATACAGACAACACACAGTATGCCCAGCAGGAGCCGAGCATCGCGGTCAACCCTACCAACTCGCTTAATATAGTGGCTTCGGCTAAGGACGAGCGGAGCGCGCCGTCAGCCGGTACCGCCACCAAAGAGGTGTGGGAATACGCCTCCTTCGATGGCGGCGAAACCTGGTCCAATGTGCATGCGCCCGTGCTCGGCTCCAACGCTATTCGCCAGAGCGACCCGGTGAATATCTTCCGCGATGACGGTGTGGCCTATGCCTGCTATCTGGGCTACGGCAACAATTCCGGCCCTGACACCGGCATCTATGTGGCGCGCTCCACCGATGGCGGCCTGACTTGGCCCGAGGTAGTTGTGGCTGTGCCTGAGGTGGTGTCCGGCGGAGGCGTCTACTCTACCGACAAGCAGTGGCTGGCCGTAGACAACAACCCCGCTTCACCCTACTACCACAACCTATATCTCAGCTGGACCGAGTTCGGCGGCTGTAGCGGCTGCATCCACTTCGTGCGCTCCACCGACGGTGGGGTAACGTGGAGCGACCGAGGCCAACAACTGTCCAGCAGCGGCAGCGGCCAGCAGTTCTCCATGCCGACTATACTCGGCAACGGCAACGTTTTTGTGAACTGGGCGCAGGGCGGCACCATCTATTACAGGATTTCCACCAACGGCGGCGTGAGCTTCGGCTCGCAGTTGGTGGCGGGCAGCATGAACACCAACCTTTCGATGTCGGGGCGCCAGTGGCGTATCAGCGCCATACCCGTCTCTGCCGCAGACAGAAGCACGCCGGGCAATATCGTGATCGTCTGGAACGATGGCCGCAACAACAGCGCCAATGGCGTGGACATCTACGATATTCGCTCCACCGACGGCGGCACAACCTGGTCCACGCCCGCTCGCCTCAACGACGACCCGGCGGGCCTGGTGCGCCAGCAAGCCGAACCCTGGGTGACTACCAGCCCCAATGGACTGTTCCACGCTATTTGGTACGACGAACGCGAAGATACAAGCAGCAATATCATCTTCAACATGTACTACGCACAGTCCACCGACGGCGGGGCAACCTGGAGCCCCAACGTGCGTATCAGCGACGCCACCACCGACCTGAACATCGGCATACCGCAGGGGCCGGGCTGGAACGGCGCGGCCGGCGATTATATCAACGTGACCGCTACTAATGACTATGTGTACGGCGTGTGGACCGACACACGCAGCGGCACTAACGAGGACGTGTATACGGTGCGTGGCGCGCTGACCGGGGGCACGCCTACGGCCACCGTCGTCAGCACGAGCACGGCAGTAGCCACCTCCACAGCTACGGTGGGAGCCAGCGCGACGCCTACTCCCTGCGTGGTCGGCACGGTAGATGTGAGCATCGGCAACTTCTTCTTCAATCC
>JBBSIX010000140.1:0-8656 GCA_038231875.1 Chloroflexia bacterium
GAATAACCACCAGATATGCACGGGGGTTCTTGCTTCGCAATTCAGGCCCCTACAGGTCATGCTTTACGAGTTCTCCACCCCCAGTCCAGAGTTCGAGTACTGACACCTAGCCTACGCTGTGCTACAATATTGATTGACTGGTCAATCAAAAAGGAGGGGTGGGGAAATGGCCCCTAGAGACGAACAGGACTACGAAAACCGCCGCCAGCAGATCATAGATGGAGCTTTGCAGGTGTTCGCCCGCAAGGGGTTCGAGCGCGCCACCAACAAAGAGATCGCGGCAGCCTCCAATATCGGTTCGGCGGGCCTTATCTACCATTACTTCAAAGACAAGACCGATCTTTTTCGCCAGGTAATCGAAGAGCGCGCCCCTGCCTTGCGGATAATCATACGTGGCGACGAGATGCTCGACGTGCCCCCCCGCGAACTGCTCACGACGTTTGGTGTGGCCTTTGTTGAGACCTTTGATAACCTCACAGCTGTTGCACTATTCAAGCTGCTCTTGAGCGAAGCAGTGCGCCACCCGAGTGTGGCCGAAGTGTTCAATCGCATCGGCCCCGGACGTGGTTTTGCCTTCCTATCGCGCTACCTGGCACACCAGATGGACAAGGGCACGTTGCGACGCATGGACGTGGGCGCGGCCACACGCTCGTTTCTCGGCCCTTTCATCGCCTATGCACTGACACGCGAGGTGTTCGTGCAGCCGGACGCTGCAACGCTCGATCCCCAGGTAATGGTAGACACAGTAGTGGAGATTTTTCTGAACGGTTTGCAAATAACACCCCAGGAATAGCGGTTCGGCAATTTTCTGATTGATTGGTCAATCAAGTAAAACAGCAGTCTAACGGCAGGAGGGTCCTATGGCTATGGTAGGGGAGTTGAAGGAGGAATCGATGCCCAGCGACATGGAGGCTGCGGTCGAGGCAACCGAGCTTGTCAAGCAGTTCGGCGAGGTGCGCGCTCTGGACGGCCTTAGCCTGAGCATCCGCCGGGGGGAGACCTACGGCCTGCTGGGTCCGAACGGCTCCGGCAAAACTACTTTCATCAGGCTGATAGCGGGGTTGGTGCGCCCCACATCGGGCACACTGAGGGTCATGGGCTATCCGGTGCCGGCGCAGGTGGACCGCGTGCTGCCCCACTTGGGCTATATGACCCAATTGCAGGCATTGTACAACGACCTATCTGTCTGGGAGCATGTGCAGTTTTTCGCTCGCATATTCGATCTACGGGGCGCTCGTAAGGACGCGCGTGTGCGGGAGACTCTGGAGCTTGTGGAATTGCTTGCTCGCAAGGATTCGCCGGTGAGCACCTTGAGCGGAGGTATGAAGCAGAGGCTGTCGCTTGCCTGCACCTTAGTCCACGATCCTCAGCTTGTACTGCTGGACGAGCCCACCGTCGGTGTAGACCCACAGCTAAGGCAGCAGTTCTGGGGCTACTTCCGGCGGCTGAACGAGCGCGGAGTGACCATAGTTGTGTCGAGTCACGTGATGGACGAGGCCGATAGGTGCGACCGCTTGGGGTTGATCCGCTACGGCAAACTGTTGGCGCAGGGCACACCCGACGAACTCAGGGAGATGGGCGGCAGCCGCAATCTGGAGGAGGCTTTCCTCACCCTAGCAGCTTCCAGGAGCCCCGAGGAGGTAACGGTATGAGCTTATCCCGCATTTTCGCAATCACGCAACGCATAATCTTGCAGTTTCGTCGCGATCATCGGAGTTTGGCCTTGATATTTGTGGCGCCTATCCTTGTGATGTCTATCGTGGGCTACGTATTTCGCGCCCAGGAGAACGGCGTCACAAAGGTGGCGCTCGTGAACGAGGACAAACTCGCCGCCGGGCAGACCAGCCTGGCTGGGCCGCTCATCGAGGACCTAAAGGGCAACACCAACCTGGCGATCACCGAACTGTCGAGAGGGGCCGCCGAGCAAGCCGTGCGTGACGGCGAACAGCAGGTAGCCGTGATCTTTGGCTCCGACTTCAGCCGGGAGTTGCGCGCCGGGCATAAGGGCGTTATCCAAACTGTTGTAGAAGGCTCGAACCCTAGCCAGGCAAGCGGGGCGCTGACGGCTGTGGGGCAGTCGCTCGCCGGCAGCGCGGGAACCGTGATGCGCCAAGTGCTGCCGCCCGCCCTGGCGCAGGTTGTGCCCCAAAGTGTGCCGCTCCAGGTAGAGACCACCCGCCTGTATGGTAGCGCTAACCTCACCATGCTTGACTTCTTTGCACCGATGTTCATCGCGTACATAGGCTTCTTCCTCATCTTTCTGCTGACCAGCGTGTCGTTCCTTCGCGAGCGCACCCAGGGCACGATGGAGCGACTGTCGGCGTCGCCGGTCACTCGGTTGGAGCTGGTGCTCGGCTATATGCTGGGCTTCGGCTTCTTCGCCATGCTACAAGCGGTAGTGATGCTGTTGTTCACGATCTATGTGTTGCAGGTGAAGTATAGCGGCAATCTGCTCTCGATCTTCGTGGTGACGGGCGCATTGGTGTTGGGTGCGGTCAACCTGGGGATATTGCTTTCGGCCTTCGCCCGCAACGAATTGCAGGCTATACAGTTTATCCCCATAGTGATCCTGCCCCAGGTGCTGCTCTCCGGCCTCCTGTGGCCAGTGCAGCAGATGCCCGCGTGGTTGCAGGCGGTCGCCCGCCTCATGCCCCTCACCTACGCCATAGACGCGCTCACAGCCATAATGATAAGGGGAGAATCGCTGCTTGCTACCTGGCTGCCGCTCTTTGTCTTGCTCGGCTTCGCAGCAGTTATGGCCCTGCTCGCCGCCACGACGGTGCGGCGCGAGGTAGCCTGATCGCTTACGACCTGCTGCGCGGCGGACTTGCCGGGCCAATAGATGGCATTATTCTTGCTTCCTAACATAACGTTATAAGGTAGACAAAATGTCAAGTTCGGGGCGAAAGGTATGCCCCAGTAAATTGCAGGAGGCAAAACTAAGATGAGCAACAAAAAGACTATCAAGGCGCTTGAAGAGTTGGTCAAGACCGAGTACATGGCGGTGGGCGCACTGGATGCCGCATTGGAAGAGGTGGACGACAACAAACTCCGCAAGCAGTACCGCAAGTTTCGCGACTCCCACGTAAAGCAGGCCGATGCCCTCAACGACCGGATCGAGGATCTGGGCGGGGAGCCGGTTGACTATGAGGTGGGCAGCGGCAAGCTCCAGTCCAGCCTCTGGGGTAAACTGGTCGGCCAGAGCGACGACATCAGCGTCGGGGGCATGCGTATCGGCGCCGAACGAGGCATCAAACGCTATATTGATCATATTGACGAAGTGGACGACCCAAAGGCGTTGGGCATAATCCGCAAGAACCTCGAAGCCAAGCAGGATGAAATGGAATGGTACGACGACCAAACCAACAAGGGCCGGTCATCCGATGCCACCGAGAGGATTCAGGAAACGAAGAAGCGGGCCAGAGTCGAGCAGGAACTTGCTAAAGAGAAAGAAGGCGGAGGTTTCCCCTTCCCACTGTTGCTCATCGCAGGCGCGGTAGGCGGCGCTGCCTACTTCTTGCTCAAGCGCAACAGCGACGATGATTTCGACGACTTTGGCGAGGACGCTTTCCGGTACGAGGGCGACGAGACCACCAACTACAACTCCGGCTCAAGCAGCTACATGGCCACCAGCAGCGAGGACTACGCTGAGGGCGCTACCAGCGATTACAATGCCACAGAGCAAACGGGACAAACGGGCGAGAACAAGCTGGATACCGGCAACCTCTAACCGAACAAACAGTAAAATGTGAACAGCAACAGGCCGCATTACGTGTGGCCTGTTGCTGTTTAAAGAAGTTACGTATAACGCATGGTCAACCTTTACGGTTAATTACGTAGGGAAAAAGTTGACCGGGCCTCCTGCTGTGTGCTATCTTCACTTGCGGGCAAACTCGTACAGTGTGCGAACTGCTCTCTAGAGGAGGAAGATGGATAGCCGGCAGGAGTTACAGCACCTGCGCCTTCTCCGCTCTCTATTTGTGGTGAGCGGTGTAGTGCGCGACAAGCGGGGTCTCGTAGTCCCCACTCGCCTGCGGTATGCACTTTACTTGTTGGCGGTCTTCGCCGTGCGGCGGCGCAATCTGGGCAGGCGTGAACGACGCGGCGCTGCCCTCAACCCAAATCCTCCTTCCTCTGCACGGCAGCTCCGGCGTTCGCCGGCTACAATTTCCCTTCGGGCCGCCCTGCTGAATCGCCTGGCCCACTTTTCCCCTCAGATTTCCCGCAAGCGCGGCCCCCTCGCTATATCCTACCAGTGAATTAGGCTGCACAGCTTCTTTCTCACTCTCAACTGCTTTTCCCCGCATGGGGCATTCCAAATTGACCGCACGTGAGAGGTAGGCGCTTCTGTTTCAGCCTCTCTATTCACTCTTAATACAACCGCTTGGAGGAGTCAATTGTCTCTCAACACACGAATCAAAGTAGCCGCAGGCGCAACCTTACTGTCCGGCATGATGCTTTTCTCCGGTCTTCTCGGAAGCACAACCGCCACTTACGCTTCAACACCTATAACGGTAGGCGGCAAGGCCGTTGTCGCCAATACCGACGGCGATAACATAAGGGTGCGCTCCGGGGCAGGCACCGGCACCGACCAGATTGCGGAGGCCCACGAAGGCGAGATCGTCAACGTTCTAGCCGGGCCGGAGCGCGACGCCAAAGGCAACCGATGGTTCAAGGTAAAGGCTCCGGGCGGCACAGGTTGGATCGTCGCCGGTTTCCTGGAAGGTAAAGATAGCGAAGCCGCCGCAAGCTCAGGCGCAGCCGCACAGTCATCGTCACAGCAGACGGCCTCCCAACCAGCCGCATCGTCCAGGTTGGTCGGCTTTGCCCGCGTCGCCAACACCGACAGCGACCCGCTGCGTTTACGCACAGACCCCAGCCGCCAGGGGAACGTACTCACTATGCTGGCAGCCGATACATCGGTAGCGATTAAGCTGGGGCCGGTGACGGATAAAGAGAGTATAGTGTGGTATCAAGTCTCGGCCAACAGTGTAACGGGGTGGGTGATGGGTCAGTACCTCGCGCAGGACAAAGCTCCCAACCCTGCGGCAGCAGCCGCCAAGCCTGCCCAGGCTGCGGCTCCGAAGCCTGCCGCCCAGCAGCCCACCTCCAAGCCGGTAGCCCAGCCGGTCGCCGACACCCGCACCGCCGCCCCGCCCGCCGCCGAACCTGCCTCTCAGACAGCCAGTCGTGCAGGCACTATTGTGGATGTGGCTATGCGCTACGTCGGCTACCGCTATCGCTTTGGGGGCACCTCCCCCAGCGGCTTTGATTGCAGCGGCTTCATTTACTATGTGCTCAATCGAGCGGGCGTGCCTGTGGGCCGCGATATGTACTCTCAACTGAACAGCGGCGCACGGGTGAGCAGCACAAATCTGCGGCCCGGGGATCTGTTGTTCTTCTCCAATACCTACAAGCGGGGCTTGTCGCACGCCGGTATCTACATCGGCAACGGCAAGTTCGTGCATGCCGAGAACGAAAGCACCGGCGTGACGGTCAGCGCCCTGTGGAGCGCCTACTGGAGCGCGCATTACACAGCCGCCGTTCGCCCTTCGCGCTAAAGTACAACCGGTAGCCAAGCTGAGAATGGACGCTTCGGCGTCCATTTTTGGCCTGATGGAGACACAACCCTAGGAGGAACACCAATGTGTATGAGTTGCGGGTGCGGAGCGCCTAACGACGACCACGGCAACCCCGATAATATCACCCTGGACGACTTGCAGCGCGCCGCTAAAGCCGCCAGTATAGATACCAGCAAGGCAGCCGAAAACATCAAGGAAGCCGCGCAGGATTTGCAGGACGAGGGTAAGGTAGAGTAAAGCGGCCCAGGGCTGACTGAAAAATCAGCCTTCGCTGCTGTCATCGGACACGATATGGCCGTCCTGCACCGTCACGACGCGCCCGGCATGGGCCGCCAGGGTTGGGTCGTGCGTGACGAACACTACAGATTTGCCCTGCTGGCTCAGTTCGAGGAGCATCCCCATGATGCGCTCGCCGGTGGCGGTGTCCAGGTTGCCGGTGGGTTCGTCTGCGATAAGGATGGGTGGGTCGTTGGCGAGCGCGCGGGCAACTGCCACGCGCTGCTGCTCCCCGCCGGATAGCTCGCTCGGCAGGTGGCCCGCCCTGGCCTCCAGCCCCACGCGGTCCAGCAGCGAGATTGCCCGCTCGCGTCGTCTGCCCCCGTAGCTGTTGAGGAAGTCCATCGGCAGCATCACGTTCTCAAGAGCCGTGAGGGTGGGCAACAGTTGGAAGAACTGGAACACAATGCCCACGTTGGCCCCTCGCCACCGGGCAAGTTCGTTCTCGTTCATCAGGTGCAGGGGCATCCCCGCCATAATCACCTCGCCGCTGGTGGGGCGGTCTATGCCGGTGATCATATTGAGGATGGTGGATTTGCCGCTGCCCGATGGCCCCACTATCGCCGTGAACTCGCCTACGTGCAGTGTCAGGTTGACACCCCGCAGGGCCACGTACTCACGATTGCCCATCGGGTACGCCTTGACCACGTTGATCAGGCTGCCGATAGCCCGAATGCCCGGCGTGCCCTCAGAGAGGACTGTACGGGCATCTTTCTTCCCAGGCGCTGACTTCATGCCTCTACCATACTGCAACTCCGACAATGGCCCTGTGAGGCAAACACAGGCGACAGCCTTCCGAGCGCCGGTTCCATCTAGCCTTCCAGCAGGCTCTCCATCTCGTCGAGGCGTTTGCCGAACAGTTGAAGGGCCTGGCGCACCGGCTGGGGCGAGGTCATATCAACGCCCGCGTCGCGCAGCAGGTTGATCGAGTAGTCGCTGCCGCCCTTGCTCAGGAAGCCGATATAGCGGTCTACAGCGGGCCGGCCTTCGGCTACTATCTGCTGTGAGAGGGCTACTGCCGCCGAAATGCCGGTGGCGTACTTGTAAACGTAGAAGCTGCGGTAGAAGTGGGGGATGCGCGCCCATTCGATGGCCGTTTCCTCGTCCACGACGGTGCCTGCACCGTGATACTGCTTGTTGAGGTTCAGGTGTATCTCGGAGAGCAAATCGGCGGTGAGAGCTTCGCCGGCCTCGGCACGCTCGTGCGCGATCTTCTCGAACTCGGCGAACATCGTCTGCCGGTACAGTGTTGACCTGAACTGCTCCAGGCTGTAGTTGATCACCGCCAGCTTTACGGCACGGTCGTCGGTGGTGTTCAGCAGGTGGTGTATCAGCAATTCCTCGTTGAGGGTAGAGGCCACCTCAGCCACAAAGAGGGTGTAGTTGGAATATAAGTAGGGCTGCGTCTTAAAGGCGTAGTAGGTGTGGATCGAGTGCCCCATCTCGTGCGCCAGAGTAAAGACATCGCGCAGGGTGTCCTGGTAGTTGAGCAGCATGAAGGGGTGAACCCCGTACACGCCCCAACTGTACGCGCCGGAGGTCTTGTTCGCGGTCTCGTACACATCGGTCCAACGAGCGCCAAAGCCCTCCTTGACGGCGGCCATGTAGTCGCCGCCCATCGGACCTAGGGAGCCCGTCACCATCTCGGTGGCCTGGTTGTAGGGGATTACTTCGTCCACTTCCGCGATGAGAGGCACGTGCAGGTCGTACATGTGCAGTTCGTCCAGTTCGAGCACCCGTTTGCGAAGGGTCAGGTAGCGGTCCATTAGGTCCATGTTTTCGTGTACGGCATCAATCAGGTTGGTGTACACGCTGACGGGGATGTTGTCTTTCGACAGCGAGGCTTCCAGCGAGGAGGCGTACTTGCGCGTCCTGGAGTAGAAGATGTCCGACTTGACGTGGGTGGAGTACATGCCGGCGATGCTGTTACGGTTGCCCGCGAAAGCCTTATGGAACGTCAGAAAGGCATCCCGGCGCACGCGGCGGTTTCCAGAGCGCACGTAGCGATAGTAGCGGCCCTGGGTGAGTTCAACCTGCGAGCCTTCCTCGTCCTCGATAGTGCCGTAGGTCATATCGGCATCGGTGAGCATGTCGTAGATAGTGCCTGGGCCTGCGGCTATTTCGCCCGTGCCGGCCAGCAGTTCTTCCTCCCGCTCCGAGAGCATGTGCTCGGCTTCGCGGAACAGGTCGTCTAGCTCATGCCTGTAGAGATCGAGGCGGGGTTCCTGCTCCATCATGCCGCTTATCTTATCCCAGCCGATACTCAGCAGTTCGGGGCTGATATAGGAGCCGGCTTCCTGCACGCGAGTCCACATCATCATGGCCCTGTCGGTGAGCGCCTGATAGTGTGCGTTGGTGTTGTCCTCGTCGCGGCGCATGCGGGCATAGCTGAACAGTTTGTCCAAATGCTGAGACATGCTGTCGCGCAGTTCGAGCACCGCAAGCAACGTCTCTGCGCTCTCGTCCAGCCGCCCACGGAAGCCGGCGATCTGCTCCGCGAGGGGGGCGAGCGCCGTGAAGTCCTCCTCCCACTGTGTATCCTGCGGGTAAATGGCCTCAAGGTTCCACTTATGCTCCTCACCAATGTCGTGGCGCGAGGGTAATGTTGTTACCATAGTCGTTCTGTTCTCCTCGGTGTCTATGTATTTTGGGTACATACCATTCTAACACAAGGCGGACGGGGGCAACAAAAAAGAGGCCGTCTCCGGCCTCTTTGTGGTAGCGGGGGTAGGATTCGAACCTACGACCTTTGGGTTATGAGCCCAACGAGCTGCCACTGCTCCACCCCGCGTCAACAC
>JBBSIX010000141.1:0-8630 GCA_038231875.1 Chloroflexia bacterium
AACCCCTGGCTGATTACGGCGATTGTCATACTCAGCAGAAGCAGGGTCACAAAATCGCTTATGAGCGAAGTCGCCAGCACCACCTGGCCGTAGTTGGTGGCCGTCATGCGCCGCTCCTTCAGCACCGGCACGACGATACCCAGAGAGGTTGTGCTCAGTATCAGGCCCATCAGGATGGAGTTGCGAGCCAGACCGAAGGCGGTCAGCCCCACGCCGATGACCAGCGCCAGCACAACGGTCAACAGGAAGACGGTGATAGCCAAAGGCAAGGGACGCTGCCAACGAGGGGTATCCGCGCTCCCGTTCGAGTTGAGCAGCATATCGAAGTTCACCTCAAGACCGGAGAGGAACATGAGGAACACGAAGCCGAACTCGGCCAGAAAATCAAGCGTAGGCGAGGTTTGCACGATATTGAAGCCGCTCTGCCCAATAACGATGCCGGCGATGATTTCACCGACCACCACCGGCAATCTCACGAGCGGCAGGCGGCTCACGATCACTGGAACCGTCACCGCAAGCAGCGTAATGAGCAACAAAGGAATAAATGGAGAGTTGTGTTCCATAGGAGCCAGTGTAACATAAAGACCGATTTAAGACCGATTTTGTGGGGTTCTTCTCAGGCGCGTTTATAAGCCACATCAAGGGAGTATGCGCCGGCATGCGAGGATGTTCGGTTTGCTCCAACCCACTTCTGAAAGCTTGTCCCTGAGCCATCCCACTTTCCATACTCCCCCCTGATATGATACAATTGCTTACGGTTTCTCCGCACTGACGGTATGAACGCGATGCGCCCTTGCGGAGACAGTGTACGGCGCGTGTGCCGGCCTGTGTAGCTGCAACTAAATCGTGCAGCATATGCAGCACGGGTAGGCATCACCTTTCTTAGACCCAGGAGGTAAACTTGGCCCGTAAACATGGAACCCCGGCGGTGGGCAAACCGTCGCCGGCTGCTAAAGCGGCGGCTCTGTTCGCTGTGTTACTGTTCGCATTCGCCCTGGCCGGCTGTCAGCTAGGCCCGATTGAGGTGGGAGGCCCCACAGCCACCCCTGCCCCCACCAACACTCCGACTATCACGCCTATCCCCCCCACGCCCACTACCGCGCCTCGTCCGGTGTCCGGCAGCGTGCAGGATGCCTATTCGGGCAACCCTATAGCGGGCGCTGAAATCGCCGCAGGCAATGTGCTGACCGAGACGAGCGATACGGGAGCCTATTCGTTTGACGACCTGCCGGCCGGCACGATACTAAAGGTAAACGCGCCCGGTTACGCCCCTGCCGAAACCGACACCGGCAGCAGCAATTTAGTGGCCGTCAAGTTGCGGCCCAACACTCTTAGCGGCAAAGTGACCGACGGCGCCACAGGCAAGCCCCTCGAAGGCGTGCTCGTCAAGTTGATGCCCCCTGCGGGGCAAGCGGCAGCTTCCATGCCCGTGACCAGCACGGTGCAGGCCACCGCAGAAGCGACAATTGCCCCTAACCTCGCCACACCCACCACCACAGGGATGAACGGCGCTTTCCCGGGGTTGGCAGCGCCCGCAGCCGTTACACAAGTCGCGACCGCCGAGAGCGGCACTCCGGCCTCCACGGCCACCCCTCTACCTCCCACGCCTACGCCTACCCCGACCCTTGCCCCGCCCACCGGCGACGGCTTTGTGGCTGTGTACACCGACGCCGGGGGTAACTACTCGTTCAAGGATGTGCCGCAAGGCGCTAGCCTCTCATTCAAGATGCCGGGCTACAAGCTGACCAGGCTGCCGGTGGGAGACACCGCCCGTAAGGACATGGCGATGGAGCAGTTCCACGTGAACGCCATCTATGTGACCGCCAACATAGCCGCTTCCCCCGACTTATTCGACCCTCTTATTGACTGGGCTTCCAAGTCGCGCATCAATGCCGTTGTGCTCAACGTCCAGGACGACGCTTCGGCCTGGGTGTTCGACGTGAAGAACAAAGATGTGATCGCAGCCGACAACACCGATATTTTCCTCAAGAACATGCCCGAAATCGTCAAGGGATTGCAGGACAAGGGCTTCTACGTGATCGCCCGCGTGGTAACATTCCAGCAAAAGAAGATGGCCGAGGCCCGCCCGGATTGGGCTGTGAAGAGCAGCGTCACCGGCAAGCCCTGGAAAGGCGGCTACTCGGGGCAGCAGCGCTGGCTCGATGCTTCCAACCCCGCCGCCCAGGACCATATGATCGCCATGACGAAGGAAGTGCTCCAACTCGGCTTCGACGAGATACAGTACGACTACATCCGCTTCCCGTCCGATCCAGCCCCCACCGAGCCGGGCAATATGGTCTTTGCTACTATGCCTCTGACCGACACCGGCAAGACGCTTGCCTTGCAGCAGTTCTTCAAAAAGGCATACGAAGTGATCCTGCCCACCGACGCCTTTATGTCGGCGGACGTGTTCGGCTACAGCCTGTGGCCCGACCAAGAGGATGGACCTATCCTCGGCGTGATCGGACAAGTACTTCCTTATCTGCTGCCGTACTCCGACTATCTGTCGCCTATGATTTACCCCTCGCACTTCAGCCCAGGCGAGCAAGGGTGCGCCAAACCGGCCACCTGCGCCTACACCCTGGTCCACAAGTCGGGGGAGTACGCGGCTGAGTTGTTCAAGGGGCACAAGGCCAAGTACCGCCCCTGGCTCCAGGACTTCGACTGGCCCGGAGCCGACTACACCAGTCCGGGCACCACCAAAGTAGCCGAGCAGATACAGGCTTGCGCTGAAACCGGTTGCTGGGGTTGGATGATGTGGGACGCGGCCAACGATTATGAACCGAGGGCGGTGTTCAAGAAGTAAGCAGCGCAGGCAGCCGGCGTTGAAGCTACGTGTCAACGCCGGCTGCCGACTGCCAGCGGAGTTTGCATGGCGTACTATTCTTCTTACAGTAAGAAGGATGGTGGGCGCAAGGTTCCTTCTCCCTTGCCCTACCTGCTGATCGCCCTGCTCGCGAGCGCGGGCCTTGTCTACTTCCATTACTTCGCCTACAGGAGCGTCAGCGGCACCGTTACCAATGCTTACACCGGTGAGCCTATGTCCGGCATCATCGTATCTATGCAGAACGCGCCTCCTCCGGGCGAAACACCCGTCGCTCCGGCTCTGGTCGTCACCGCCACCACCTCGAACAAGGGCAGCTTCACTTTCGACAAAGCCCCTGACGCGCCCCTTATTGCCGTTTTGGTGGAGGGTTTTGCCCCGCAGGAGGTGCAGGCCGGCAAAACGCCTGTGGAGATCGCCCTTGTGCCCAACCTGCTGACGGGCAAGGTGGTGGGGCCGGACGGCAAAGGCGTAGACGGTGCGCGCATCTTCGCCGGGCCTGCCGCTACCGTCGCGGGGCCGGACGGGGGCTACCTGATCAAAGACTTGCCCTCCGACCGCAAGCTGGTCGTTAAAAAGGCAGGCTTTCTCTCCAAAGAGGTGTCGTTCGGCAAGGTAGATACGCTCAACATCACCCTGGAGCCGTTTTTCGCCAAAGCCGTCTACATCAACGCCGACTCGGCGGCCACCCCCGGCAAGCTCCAGTCGCTCCTCGACATGTTGGACCGCACCGAACTCAACGCGGCGGTGATAGACGTAAAGGCCGACAACACGGGCGTGGTGCTGTACAGCAGCAAGCTGCCGATTGTGCAGGAGCTGGATACCTCGCGCGCCCTCATCCCCGACTTGCCGGGCTTGCTCAAGATGCTCAAGGAGAAGAAGATATATACAATTGCCCGCCTGTCGGTTTTCTGGGACCAGGCTGCTACCACCGCCCGCCCCGAATGGGCGCTCAAGAGCAAGAAAGCCCCCGGCCAGGTGTGGGTTGACGGCTACTCCAAGCGGTGGGCCAATCCGTATCTGCCCTCCGTTTGGGACTATAACATCGCCATCGCACAGGAAGTGGCCCAACTCGGCTTCGACGAGGTGCTGTTCGACAACTTGCAGTTCCCCTCCGAAGGCGACCTGGAGGATATAGACTTCGGACCGGAGGCCGCCGGCAAGAAGCGGACCGATGTCGTCAACAGCTTTCTCGACCGCGCCTACACTGTGCTGTCCCCCGCCGGCACCTATGTCGCGGTGGATGTGTTCGGCCTGACCGCCTACGTACAAAATGATATGGGAGTGGGCCAGCACTTCGAGGACGTGGCACAGCGCAGCGATTATATCTGCCCGGCCATCTATCCGTCGCTGTTCAGCGACGGCTTCAACGGCTTCGCCAAGCCCGCCGAACACCCTGGCGAGGTGGTCGGCGAGACCGCCAAGGCTGCGCTGGCCCGTCTGGGGCCGAACGCCGTTGCCCGCCTGCGCCCCTGGCTGCAAGACTTCAACGGCAAGGTTCCCTACGATGCCCCCAAGGTGCGCGCCGAGATAGACGCCGCCGAGCAGAACGGCGCGGCCGGCTGGATGCTGTGGAACTTCGGCAACACCTACACCGAAGCGGCTCTCAAGCCGTGACTGGTGATTACCCACATCTTAAGCTGTGCCGGCCCCCTTGCCGGCGAAAACAGCACATACTACATATTGTCATTCTGAGTAGTCATAGCCCTCATGCCACAACCGACAATGAAAATATGCGCGTCCGTAGGGGCACGGCGCGCCGTGCCCCTACCCTTCGCAATTCAGGCTCAGAATGACAATATGTAGTATTTCCTTGCTTGCCGGCACGGTAACATACATAACTTGAGATGTGGGTAATCACCCGAAGCCGTGACGCTTGACAAAGCCTCCCCGCCTTTCTATACTGATTCTTGAGGCTCCTGCGGCGCTCGGAAGAGCGCCCGTCTTTTTGCCCTTCTCGATATATCGAGATGCCGATTTCCTCCACCATAACTCTGAACACTCACCTTTATTCGCAGGCTGGAAAGCTAAAGTAATAGATGCCCGAACAACAAAAAATACGTAATTTCTGCATAATCGCCCACATAGATCACGGTAAGTCTACGCTGGCCGACCGCCTGCTCGAAGTGACGGGCACGGTGGCCCACCGCAATATGGTGGCCCAACTGCTCGATTCGATGCCCCTTGAGCGCGAAAAAGGCATAACCATCAAGGCGCGCGCCGTTCGCATGAACTACACCGCCGCCGACGGTGTGACCTACGAACTGAACCTGATCGACACCCCCGGCCATGTGGACTTCACCTACGAGGTGAGCCGCTCCCTGGCCGCTTGCGAAGGCGCCCTGCTGGTTGTGGACGCTACGCAGGGCATCGAAGCGCAGACCCTGGCGAACACCTATCTCGCGATGGAGCACGACCTTAGCCTGGTGCCCGTTATCAACAAGATAGACTTGCCCGCCGCCGAACCTGAGATGGTAGCCGAGGAGATCGAGAACGTAATCGGTCTCCCCAACGAGCAGATAATCCGCGCATCGGCCAAAGAGGGCACAGGCGTGCCCGCCATCCTCGAAGCGTTAGTCAAGCAGATACCGCCCCCCAGCGGCGACCCTGACGCTCCATTGCGCGCCCTTGTATTCGACAGCCACTACGACACCTACAAGGGGGTGATCGCCTACGTGCGTATCGTGGACGGCCAGGTGGCGGCAGGCGATAACTTGCTCGTTATGGCAACCGACGTCAGCACCGAAGCGCTGGAGTTGGGGGCCTTCACTCCTGAGATGACCCCAACCGCCAACCTTACCACCGGCGAAGTGGGCTATCTAGCCACCGGCCTCAAAATCGTGCGTGACTGTCAGGTAGGTGACACGATCACCCTGGCGCGCAGGCCCGCAGGTTCCCCTCTGCCCGGCTACAGGCCGATCAAGCCAATGGTATTTGCGGGCCTCTATCCGATGGATAGCGAGCAGTACACCGACTTGCGCGAAGCGTTGGAGCGCCTCCACCTCAACGATGCCTCGCTCGTCTACCAGCCGGAAAGCAGCGTTGCCCTCGGCTTCGGCTACAGGTGCGGGTTCCTGGGTCTACTCCACATGGAAATCATCCGCGAGCGGCTGGAGCGCGAATACGATCTCACCCTCCTCGTGACGGCTCCCAGCGTTGAATATCGCGTCACCCGCACCGACGGCGCGCAGGTGGTGGTGGACAACCCGTCCGATATGCCGGAGCCTGACAAGATAGCTACAGTTGAGGAACCCTGGATGGATATCAGCGTGGTCACGCCCACCCGCTACATCGGCCCGATCATGGAGCTTGTGACCGCCCGCCGGGGATCCTACAAAAAGATGGACTACCTCGACGAGGAGCGGGTGGTGCTGGGCTACGATATACCCCTGGGCGAGTTGATTGTGGACTTCTACGACCAGCTGAAGTCGCGCACCCAGGGCTATGCCTCTCTTGACTACCAGTTCGGCGATTATCGCCCCGCCGACCTTGTGAAGCTGGACATCCTGGTGAACAGCCAGCCGGTGGACGCCCTGAGCATCATCACCCACCGAAATAAGGCGGCGTTCCACGGGCGTCAGCTTGTGGACCGCCTCCGCAGGCTCATACCGAGGCAGCTTTTCGATGTGCCGGTGCAAGCAGCGATTGGCGGCAAGGTGGTCGCTCGTGAAACCATCACGGCCATGCGTAAGAATGTGCTGGCTAAGTGCTACGGCGGCGACATCAGCCGCAAGCGCAAGCTGCTTGAGAAGCAAAAAGAAGGCAAGGCCCGCATGAAGATGGTGGGCAACGTAGAAATCCCACAGGAGGCATTTATGGCGGTGCTTTCCCTGGAGGAACCCGCCAGGTAGGAGATATACGGACTTTGCCGGAGCAAGACCCCTACAAACAACTCGGTGTGCCGCAGGACGCCTCCCCCGACGAGATCGAGGACGCCTACGATGCCCTGTATGATAAGTATGAGCCGCCGGCGCGCGCCGGCAGCAAGGAAAGCGCCGAAGTTCTGCACAAGCTCAACGAGGCGCGCGAAACCTTGTTGGATCCTGACAGGCGCGCCCAGTTGGACAACCGGCTACAGAGCCGGCAGGAGAGCGCGCAGATTCCTGCGCCCCCTTCATCGGCCTCAATTGATGCAACTGCGGACACGAGCCTCCCGACCGCAGCCGTCAGGACCAGGCGGCGTTCGGCAAACAGGCCCCGATATGTCGAGCCGGCCCCCAGGCGACGCATGCTGCCCCTGGCGGCTGCCGGCCTGCTCCTGCTGGTGTTCCTCGCGCTGGGGGCGGTTTTCCTCCTGCTACAGCCGCGCAACACGGGAGCGCCCCTGGGCGTACCCCCAGCGTCCGGTGACCGGGGCGAGGTGATGGCCTCAGTGAACGGCCTGCCGATCTACTCCGACGACTGGCAGGTTCGCCTCGAACGCGATAAGAACACTGCCCTTGCAGACCCTCTGTTTACCCCTTCCTTCAACAACTTCCAGGGCATAACCGGCACGCTCATGCTCAATGTTTACAAAGCCGACGCTCTCGACAAGCTGATCAATATGGAAGTGATTCAGCAGCAGGCAAAGAAAGAGGGGCTGTACCCCAACCCGACCCAACAAGAGCAGCTTTTGGCCGACGCCAAAGCGCAGGACCTTAAGGGCGGCAAGAGCTTTGAGCAGTTCCTCAACGAGAAGCATATAACTGCCGACCACTACAACCGCACTATCATCGAGAACATCGTCTACTCGGTGGTCGCCAACGAGCACCTGCCTAAGAAGGGCACAGCCGAGGCGCGCACCGAGGGTTTCATAAAGTGGATTTGCGATGCGCGCCAGGGCTACGATGTAAAAGTCTACAAGGATTTCCAGGCCGCCAACAATCAGCCCTGCACAAGCGGTCTGCCGAGCGACCTACCCCTGCCCGGCCTCGACGAGCAAGTCCCTCCTGAAGATGTGCCTACCGCGCCGGCTCCCTTCAAACCGGGCACACAATCCACCCCCGCCACCCCATGAGCAACCCTGAGCGCCCTCTGAGCCGGCAAATGGTGGACGCAGGCGACCTGCTGCGCGTTGCTGAGGCGGCTGCGCGGGCGGCTGGGGAGGTGGCGATTGCGGGCTTCCGGGGCGACCTACAGATCAGCACGAAGGGCCACAAGGATATCGTCACCCAGTACGATGTCGCCGCCGAGAAAGCGGCTATCGCCTCTGTGAAGCAGCATTTTCCTCAGCATGGCTTTCTGGCCGAGGAGAGCGGCGCCGGCCACCCCGACGGCGGCGCGCCGAAGTATCGCTGGGCGATTGACCCCATTGACGGCACCCACAACTATGCCATGCAGCTGCCTTACTGGTGTTGTTCAGTGGCGGCCATAGATACCGAGACAGGGGAGGTGCGGGCGGGGGCGGTGTTCGACCCTTTGCACGGGGAGATGTTCCTCGCGGAGGCCGGTGGCGCGGCCACCCTGAACGGCGCGCCCATCCAGGTGTCGAACATCGAGCGGCTGGACGAGGCCACTGCGGTCTACGACCTGGGCTACGAACCGGACCTCGCCGCCCAGATGCTGGAGATTACGCTGCGCCTCCACCCGCAGGTCAGGAGGGTAAGGATGCTCGGCTCGGCAGTGCTCTCGATGATCTACGTTGCGGCGGGCCGCTTCGACGGGTACTACCAGAACAACCTGCAATCCTGGGACAAGGCAGCAGCTTCCCTGATTGTGCAGAGGGCAGGCGGCCTATTCACCGACTGGCAGGGCAGCCCCACCACCGCCGAGCAAGGTGGCGCCGTGCTCGCCAACCCCGTCCTACACCCTCTACTGCTTGCCGCGC
>JBBSIX010000142.1:0-8616 GCA_038231875.1 Chloroflexia bacterium
CTCTTTGGGCCGCTCAACAAGTGTCGAGCTAACTGTTTCCGGTCATCTTGCTTGCTTTACAAAAACAGTATATATCCTGAGAGTTAGAGGATGACGGCAGAATAATGAGAAATCGCTGAGAAGATATACGGTCCACAGGTAAGTGTTCAGACTTGGGGCGCAGGACCCTACAGACCGTTGTCCCACCCAAACTCTGACCTCTTACCAACGCTCACCACAAATTGACAGCCTGCCAGGGTTCTTTGTATAATGGTGAGAACGCGGTGCGCGGCTCCGGCCTGCACAGCAGAGGAAGATGCGGCGAGGTAGCTCAGTGGCAGAGCAGGGGACTCATAAGCCCTTGGTCGGCAGTTCAAATCTGCCCCTCGCCACGATAGGGGGCAGGCGTACCATAACCATAATCCAGCCGGTTGTGAGGTCGAAACCTTCTCCTACTATCCTTTTCAGACCCAGTTCATGCAAGACTGGGTTTTTCTGTTTCCTATGGAAAACAACCCACAACTTTCCGCCCTCGCACAACGTGTCTCAGAGCAAGCCGACAGGGGCGACTACAGGGACCTGCTGCTCACGCGCCCACTTGTCGTCGGGGTGTCGGGCGGCGCGGACTCGCTTGTTCTGCTGCATCTGCTTTGCGAACTGCGGCAGAAAAAACCGGCATCGATATTGCACATCGCCCATCTAGATCACGGATTTCGTGGCGAGGAGGGTGCAGCCGACGCCGGGTACGTCGCCAAGGTGGCGGCTGAACTGGGTGTGCCCTGCACGCTGGAATACTTCGACGTGCCGGGGTACGCAAAATCGGCAGGGCTGTCGCCTGAGGAGGCCGCACGGCGCGCACGGTACGCCTTCCTCGCGGGGGTGGCTAGCAGGGAGGGCGGCACGGTTGCGGTCGCCCACACCGCCGACGACCAGGCAGAAACGGTGCTGATGCACATCCTGCGGGGCAGCGGTACGCGAGGGTTGGCAGGTATAAAAAGCCTGAGTAAAGTGCCCCTGGTGACGGAGGACCCCGCCCTCACCGGGCTGCTCGCGGGCGAAACCGCAACAGGTCTGATCGTGTTCCGCCCCATGCTTGGTGTATGGCGGCACGAGGTAGAGTTATACTGCCGGGAGCGCGGGATCACACCCCGCACCGATGCCACCAACCTGGACCTGCGCTACACCCGCAATCGCCTCCGGCATGAGATACTGCCCATGTTGGAGCAGGAGAGCCACGCCGTCAAAAGCCGGCTGATCACGCTGTCCAAGATAGCATCTGCCGAAAGCAGGCTGCTGGACGAGATGGCGCAGGAGGCCGTGAAAGGGATTACGGTTGCCTCGCAGCCGCGCCGGTGGTTGATCATGCAGACTGAAGGCGTGGCCCTCCTACCGATAGCCCTACGCAGGCGTGTGGCGCAGATTGCGCTCGAACTGGTGGCCGGCACGCTGTTGGGCTTCACCTTTGGTCACATCGAAGAAGCGGCAAAGGTGCTGGCAGGGGAGAGCCGCGCCCACGAAATACACCTTCCCGGCGGAATCGGAGTGGGCAGGCAAGCGGGCCGCTCCGGTGTGTACAACCGAACCGCCGGCGACCTGGGGTCGCTGCTCACGTTAGAGGACGCAGGCCGTTGGCCCGCCATGCCGGCGGGCGCTCAGTACAACATCGAACCCAACAGGCAGACCCCGCTCGCACAAGGCTGGAAGATGTCGGTGAAATTGCACACGCAGGAGAGCCGGGAGGTCCCCGGCAGCTACCTGGCCCAGTTCGATCATGCCCGCCTACAAGCGCTGGGCGGCGCTTTGCTTAGGATCCGCAGGCCGGGGGATCATATCAGGCCTCTGGGCATGGAGGGACGCAAGAGCTTGCAGGACCTCCTTGTAGATGCTAAAATCCCCAAAGAGGTGCGGGCGACGTTGCCCATTATGGCCTTGCAATCGCCGGCGGGCGAACTACTCTGGGTTCCCGGACCCGGCGGGCGCAGGTCCCGATGGGCGCTTATCACCGAGGAGACAAGAGAAGTCCTGAGCATTGAATTTGCATGACACAGCAGAGTTCTCAGCGCGAGGACGAGAGGAGACGGAATGGTCCGGGAGCTTGAATACCGCGAACCTGCAAAGCTGCAAAAAGACTTGCGGGACGATATAGCCCATGTCCTGGTAACGCAGGAGCAGATAAACAGCGCTATCGCCGACCTGGGCCGCAGTTTGTCGTTGGAATACGAGGGCAAGGAGTTGCTGCTCGTGGGCGTGCTGAAGGGGGCTATGATGTTCATGGTGGACCTGGCCCGCGCCATCGAACTGCCCGTCACGATAGATTTCATGGCAGTCGCCTCCTACGGCGCTTCCACCAGAACGAGCGGTATCGTGCGTATCCTCAAGGATTTGGATAGCTCCATCGAGGGGAAGCACGTGCTGATCGTGGAAGATATTATAGACAGCGGCCTTACCCTCAACTACATCCTGGACACCCTGCGCGCCCGCAACCCTGCCTCTTTGAGGGTGTGCGCCCTCCTGAGCAAACCCGCCCGGCGCCGGGTTGACGTGGCGGTGGACTACGTGTGCTTCGACATACCCGATGAGTTCGTGGTCGGCTACGGGCTGGATTACAATCAGATATACCGCAACTTACCCTTCGTCGGCGTTCTCAAACCCGAAACCTATCACCCCAACGTAGAACAAGACGCAGACGAGGACGATGCCGCGCACGGCAAGTAGCGAGCGGCTTGTTCGCCGTGTCCTGCCTCTGTTGTTTTTCCTCGCCTGGGCTGTTGCTTTCACCTATCCTCTCGCCCTACACCTCGGCGACTCTGTGGCATTGCTGCGCGGCGGCGACGCCTGGCTCCACATGTGGGACCTCTGGTGGGTAGACAAGTCGCTCGCGGCTCTGCACCAAAACCCCTACCAAACAAACTACCTGTACTACCCTACAGGCCTCAACCTTTACTACCACTCTCTCGACTTGCTCAACGGTTTGGTATCCATCCCTTTGCAGCATCTGTTCGGGCTGACGGCGAGCTTCAACTTGCTCATGCTCGCCAACCTCACCCTGGACGGCCTGACCGCCTATTGGCTGTGCCTGGAGCGCACCCACTCACGGCCGGCTGCGCTGGTGGGCGGCGCGCTGTTCGGGGCGGCCCCGCTCCTGGGAACCTCGGTAGACTTGGGGCAGTTGGACGAAGTGACGGCCTGGTGGATCCCACTCTACATCCTCGCCTTGTGGCGCGCTCTCGACAGTCCCGGCCCGGTGTGGCGGGCGGGGGGTGGAAGGCGAGCGACATTGTGTGCCAGCCTGTGTCTCGCGGGGGCATCGCTCGCTACGTGGTACTTTACGACCGGATTGGCTGTGTTCACCATCGCATTTGTGCCCACCTACCTGTGGGTTCGCCGCCGGCAGACCGGCGTGGTCGGCGCGGACCACGCCGGTCCGACCCCCACCGCCCGGCAGTACACGAAAGGCCTGCTGAACGCCGGCGGCAAAGTGGTGGGGGCAACTCTCCTGTTCGTAGGGCTGCTCTCTCCTCTGCTGGCGGCGATGGTGCGCGAGAGGCTGTCGGGGGCGACCTACATGCTGCCCGCCCTACGCACCACCGTGTTTAACTCAGCCGACCTGGCGGCTCTTTTCGCCCCTCCCAGGCTCGACCTGCCTGCGCTCAACGCCCACAACAGTACCGTAGCTTTGGGATATGTAGCACTGTTCTTGGCCGCGCTCGCGCTCTCGGCAAGAGGTAAGGCTCTTTGGCCCCTGGGCGTGGCGGTGGCGGCCCTTCTGCTGATGTCGCTCGGCCCGCAGTTGCAGGTGGCCGGCAATGATACCGGGCTGCCGATGCCCTACGCTCTCCTCAACCATGTGCCGCTCGTGGGAGCCTCTCGCCAACCGTTACGCGTCCTGGCGACGGCGGGAATGGCTCTGTCGCTCCTGGCGGCGTTCGGTTTTGCATGGCTCTTGTCCAGGCTGGGCACACCCTCCCGGCGCCGTCTGGCTACCGGCCTTGCGGTAGCTCTCGCGGCCCTGGAGCTATTCGGCTTGCCGCGCCAGTTGCAAACCACACAGTCCGGCCCGGCATACAGCTTCTTGCGGAACGCGCAAGAGCAGGGCGCGGTGCTCGAACTCCCCTACGGCGAATACTCGGCCCTCTCTCTGTTGCACCAGACCAGACACGAGCGTCCGATAGTGGGGGGCTATACCTCGCGCCACTTCCCATACCCCTTCGCCGACGCCGCGCCGGGGATCGCCCAGTTGGTAGACGAACAGCCCGCACCGCTGCTCCAGCCCGACATCCTGGTTCCTCCTGTGGCCGATACTGCCCTGGCGAGCCTCAGCTACTACAAGGTGCGCTACGTGGTGGTACACAAAGCCGACCTCGCCACAGGCCGCTACGGATCGCTGGAGCAGGTGTTGGCGATGCTGTTCGGAGACACAAAGCCTGTCTTTGAGGATAGTAGCGTAGCCGTTTACGACACACCGGGAGCAGGAGGCGCGGCAGCCGGCGGACGGGTTCCGCTCGTGGGCCTGGGCAGCGGCTGGCACGCAGTGGAGCCTGAGCCGGTGCATAGATGGACTGGGGCCAACGGCACCGACGGCGACGCCCTCGTCTGGGTCGGCATACCGCCGGAGGCTGCCGGAAAGTATAGATTGGCTGCTGTGCTTTACTCTTACCAGGCGCCTCGCCATGTTGAGGTGGAGATTGACGGTAAAGTGTTGGCGAGGCAGGAGATCGGCACAGCTTTCACCAAAGTGTCTGTTGACCTGGGCTACCTACCGGAAGGGAACCATCTGCTGCGACTAAAGGTACAAGAGCCGCCGGAGAACCCCCCAGGCGACGAACGCAAGCTGGCGATAGGCTCCACCCGCATCGCGATAGAGAAGGTTGAGCCGTAGAGTCTGCCCTACGAACTGCCGGCCTGTGCCCCCCGGCCGGCAGCTGCCCGCAGCCAGGCTATTTCCAACTCCTCCGCTACCGGCTCTATGCGGAGGGTTTCCGCGACCCTCATGCCGTTGTTGCTGACGCTTTCATAGAGCGCCGGTTGTGTTAGCAGGTCGGTTATGCCGGCGGCGAGAGCCTGCGGGTCGCGGGCGGGCACGCTCAGGCAGGCATCGTGCGGCGCGAGGTAGGAGGCCGCGCCTGTTGTCTCCGTGATTACAGTTGGGGTTCCCACAGCTGCCGCTTCCAGGGCCACCCGGTGCAACGCCTCGATGATACTTGGAGAGGCCACCACGTCCGCCGCCGCCAGATGCCAACGCACCTCGGGGTGAGCCACCTGTCCGGTGAACACAATGTGGTGTGCCACACCCAGCCTCTCCGCCCGCTCGCGCAGAAAATCTCGGTAGTCACCATAGCGCTCGGTGCGGCGAGAGGGGCCGCACAACAGGAACACCGGAGCTTCCAGGTCTCGCTCCCGCAGCGCGCCTACCACCGCAGGCACGGCGTCCACCAGATATTCCAGTCCCTTGAAAGGGTGCAGGCGGCTCAACGACATCACCACAGGCCGAGACGAACCAACCCCGTACTGTTCGGCCAGGCGGCGGCGGCTTGAGGCGCGGAACGCTTCGAGGGAGGGGTCGCCGGGAGGAAAAGCGCTATCCTCCAGCACGCGAGGCACCACGACAATACGGTTGGGCGCAGCGAGGCGCTCACCGACGAGATAGCCCACCATGAACGGCGAGTTTACCCGCACCAGCGCCGCACGGTCCAGCGAGAGCCGGACGGCGGCGCGAGGCAGGCGATAGCGCCGGTAGCCGTAGTCGTTCTCCGGCAGGTCTATTACATCCGCGCCCTGCACGTTCACCATATAGGGAGTGCGACCGGCGGCCAGGACAGCCACCGCCCCGAACGGATAAGCGCCCTCCACGTGCAGCAGATCGTAGTGGTTGGCGCGCAAGTGACGCCGCAAACTCGACATGAGGGTGAACGAGTGCTCGTAACTCAAGAACCGCCCCGCCGCGAACCGCAGTGGTTTTGTAGGCACGCCCCCTGCGTGGGCCAGGTTGATGCGATAAGTGGGCACTCCGGCATACACGGTGCGGCTGTGCGCGGGCTGTGCGGGGTCGTTTACTTGAGTAAGCACTGCGACCTCGTGCCCGCGCCGCGACATGGCCTGTATAACCGCCTCGTGCCCCGCGTTGCCCATCAGATCGGGACTGTACGATCCAATGAAGTAGAGCGCTCTCATGCGCGTGTGCCGCAGGACAGGGCTATTTCTCCGACCCCGGCGCGCCCGTGAAGGGTCCAAGCGCCGTGGACAGCATCTTGGAAATCTGGCCGCGACTCACATCTCTGCCGGGACGGAAATAGGGCTTGTTGCCCGCCCCGCACGGCTCGCCCGCACCCCCACACGGATAGCCTCCGATGATGCCGTGCTGGGCTGCCGACTCCACGTAAGGGTAGAGAGGCGCTGATGCGGGCACGTCGGCGAAGGTGGGGTCCGCCGGGTTGAGCGGCGTCCAACCCAGCGACAACGAGATCATCTTGGCGGTTTGAGCGCGGGTGACATTGTTGTTGGGGCGGAAGTAAGGCTTGGTGCCCGCCCCGCACGGCTCGCCAGGCCCCCCACACGGGTAGCCCCCCACCACATGGAGCGCCGCCGCCGTCTCCACATAGGCATACAGGGGCGACGACGTAGGCACATCGGCGAAGGTGGGTTCCGTAGGGCTGACTATGCCGGCGTTCGCCGCCAGCACTACCATCTTGCTCAACTGAGCGCGGCTGGCCTGATTACCCGCCTTGAACAGCAGCGTGCCGTCGAACTGCGAATAGCCGTTGATGATACGCCGCACGGCCAGGTTGTTCACGTCGTTGGCCGCCCAATGGCCGGTCGGTATATCGGTGAAAATAGTGCTTGCCGAGGCGTGGTTTACCGTGATCGGCACGTCGCTGTAGAAGCGGGTGGTGTTCAAGCCGTCCGTCACCACAGCGTACACATAGTACCTTGCGCCGTTGGGCAGGCTCTGGGTGGACCAACCGAAGGAGCCGCTATTTATCGGCAGGCCGGAGGCGTTCGGGATCGGCTGGCCGTCGTACCCTCGATTGTCGGTATCATAGAACAGGCTGACAGTTCCCCCGCCCTGCGTTTTGTGCCAGCGCACAAGGGTGGAAGGCCCTGTGAGGGGGTCGGACATCAGGTGCGCACCGCCCACTCGGAAGAAGGGCAGGTTCTTGCCGGGGCCGCCGAAGTCGTCTTCCTCGTGTGGGTCAAAGCGGAAAACCCGCATCAGCCCGGTCCAGCCGTAGTTCTGGGAGGGGTCGGGATCGGGCACGGTGGGCACCGTAGCAAGGTCCACCGCCACCGGCAGCCAGCGATCATAAGGGGCCAGAAAAGCCTGGGTTTGCACGTAGCCCGACTGGTCGTCTCGCGCCCAGGTAAAGCGCGGGCCGGCGTTCCACGGCGACGTGGGGTGCTCAAGGGCAGATTGAAGCCACAACTTGGTGTTCATATAGTGGTAGCGGCTGGTGTCTATGGTGATATTGGGATCGCCGCCACCATAGGGAAAGAGCCAGAACACCTGAGGGTCCTGCACGGTGCTGCCCGGTATCGGCACCGAACTGCTCTGCCAGTAGTCGGGGCCGTAGATAATCGGGGTGCAGTTGATGGTAAGTTCAAACTGTTGGGAGTTGCTGCCGTCCCAGGCCGTGCCTAGCCGAGCCTGTGCAAAGTCCTCCCCACTGAGGGGGCTAGGAGCATCTATCTTGACGATAGCGGCTGTGTTGACGGTGACTGGGCCGCTCGCGCTGACCGATGCCCCCATGACGGCGTGGATATAGTAGGTTCCGGGGGCCAGGCCCGTGCCGCTCCAGGTGTAGCTGCCGGTGTTGGCGGGCACGGTGGCTATTTTGTACTCCTGGTCGGCGTTCGGGTCGGGACTTGTGCTCACATACAGGTCTACGTTGGGATTGCCGGCTGCGCTGTAAGTCCAGGCGATACGCAGAGGCGTTGCCGTATCCGGTGTCAGCCGCACCCAGTCGAACTTTACGTTGTTGTTCGCCTGATTGATCGGCGTGTCGAAACGCAGCCCCGCTACCGAGCCGTGACCGGACCAGCGAGCGGGTTCTGTATTGAACGCATAGTCATAGATATGCCAGCCCGCCTGCACATCCAGGAAGAACCCTGGGTGGCAATTGTCGCAGGGGGCAGTATCGCCCGGCTGGAGGAACCAGTAGGCGTATGACACCCCTGCCCGCTCGGAGTACATGCGGAAGCGCATGTGGGTAAAGCGCGTAGTCGAGATGGGGTAGTTTCGCCCGTCTTTCTCTCCTATGTAGGAGAAAGCCCCCGGGAAGCCCTGGAACTGAAAGAATACCGAGGAGTTGGGGCCGGACACTGCGCTCCAAACCCCGTTCTCTATCGTGGGCACGCTGAAGCCATAGGGCCAGCGTATGTCCTCCGGGTTCTTCATATCCCAGGCATCTGCGAGCACCTGGGTGGCATAGTCGTCCGACTCCGCTATTGTCATTGTCGTAGGTGAAGTAAGGGTAATGCTGTCCACCGAAGGGGCGGCAGAGCTACCCCTGGCCGCGCCAAAATAACCAAGCATCATCGCACAAGTTAGCGCAAGCACTGCTGTTCGGCGCACCGCCTTTCCGGGTGTATCGTCTGAACTTCTCATTTGCTGTTTTCCTTTCCTGTCCGGCCATTCTTTCC
>JBBSIX010000143.1:0-8613 GCA_038231875.1 Chloroflexia bacterium
GGGCGGCCTGGGGGTGGCTCCGGGGGCGAACGTCGGGGAGGAAGTGGCCCTGTTCGAGCCGATACACGGCAGCGCGCCCAAGTATGCCGGGCAGGACCGTGTCAACCCGATGGCGATGATCTTCTCAGGGGTGCTGATGCTGCACTGGATCGGGGAGCGCGAAGCCGCCGACCGCCTGGAGCGCGCCCTGGACGAGACGATTGCGGCGGGGGTGGACGTGACCTACGACCTCAAGCCCCGCCGCGACGACCCGACTGCCAAGAGCACCACCCAGGTAGCCGATGCGCTGGTGGCGAAGCTGCAAAGGGGTAAGTAAACGCTCCTGAAAGTGTGATAGTATTGTAGTGGAGGTTTCTTGTAGAACATGGCTAGAGCCTCTAATCCGGGCGCCTGGATAGCTTGGATCCTCGCCACTGCCGTCGCAGGCGGCACTGGCTTCATCCTGGCAGCTTACCTGGTGCATATTAGGTTCCCTGACACCGACTTCAGCAGCAACAACGCTCCCACAGGAGACAGTCTTCTACCTCAATTTGCCGTCTTAGTAGCGGGCCTGTTACTAATAGCCGGCCCATTGATAGCTTTTAGCCAGGGGCTTGTGTTAAGGACTTTTATACATTACAAACAGTGGGTGCTGTTTGCTGTTGCCGGTGCGTTCGGAGTTGGGGTGGCAGCGCTGGTATCGCTCTTTGCAGCTGCATTCTTAGGCTCATTTGCGCTAGTGATGGCGCCGGGACTTGTGTATGGGATGGCACAGTGGTTGGTGTTCCGCAATTCAACGAAGCAGGCTAGTTGGTGGGTTGTAGTGAACACCATCGGGTGGATCGTTGCTGTTATTCTGAGTTTCCTGTTACTGGCTATCTTGCCGCATGATAACCTGTTTGGACTACCCTTCTATCCTCTTGCATCCGTCCTCGTATACGCAACCGCCACCTCCGTGCTTCTAGCCATTTTTGCGGGTTTTACCGGCGCGGCGCTATTTAGCCGGTGGGCTTACCCGATGCTGGGAGGCATACAGGAAGACAAGGTGTAGTCGGCGCGATAGGCTGGTGGTTCTGGGCCGGCATTTGCATTGGCTAGGGTCGCGCGAGCACCGGATGCACCAACGCCTCGCCTTGGTCCCCGCTAATGAGGGTTGTGCTTGCGCCGTTTGCTGTAGACACCGCGAGCAGGCCAGGCAAGTTGGTTGTGCTGCCGGCAGTGGAGGACAGCACCAGATTGCCCGCAGCCGACCATTGTAGGCTGCTGTTCTTCACATCGGTAGTGTTAGTCAGCTTGTAAGGGGTACGAGTGAGCACATCGGCTGTGTAAATGTTGGTGCTAACCTTCTCCGGTAGTGCAAACGACACATTATCGTCACCAATTGGGTTGTCGGCGCGTAGGAAGGCGAGCTTAGAGCTATCAATGGACCAAGCCGGATCAACGTCCCACACATCTCCCCCGCTTATAGGTTGTTGAGATGCTGTAGTCGGGTTCAGCAGCCATACACCGATGTGGCCGAAATCGCTGAAAAGAGTACCGTTTACAGACTGCTGTTTGGGCGACAGAAAACTAACGTACTTACTGTCCGGGGACCACTTTGGCTCATAAACCTGCTTTGCTGCCTCACGGCCAACTACCTGGCGCGGGTTGCTGCCATCTATATTGTTCAGCCACAGACCGTGGTCTGTGTTGACCACGTTAGAAAATAAGGTGTTGCGGTCCGCCGATAAAGCTACCTCATTTCCACCACCCTGGGGCAGCGTAACAGGCGAATAAGAGCTTCCATCCTTTGTGGCTACCACCGCAGAGCCTTCGCCACTTTGCTGAACAACCAGCCTACTATTGTCCAACCAGCCGAGGACTTTTTTCACTGCCCTATAGTAGGCATATTCGTATAAAGAGTAGTTGCTCGGATAAGCGGGAACAGGTTGGACGGCGTTTGTATCTAAATCTACAACCGACAACCAGCCCGGCCAGATACCTTCAGTTTCCGGCAGAATCTTATCTACTGAAAGCACTGCAAGAGACTGCCCATCGGGGGAGAAAGATAGGTCCACCAACTTCAGGGGAGCCGCCCATTTAGCAACCGCCCTTGCCCCTGAGATATTAGGCACAGGATAGTCGCTATACACACCTATCCAGATTATCAGGCTGCTGTCCGTTTCGTTGCCCCATGCTATATTGGCGCTGGGCAGGGGTATAGAGGCTTTTTGAGGGGAGAAGACCGTCTGCGTGGGTGCAGGTTGCGTGGGTGCAGGCTGAGTAGCTACGGGGAAAGAGGTGGAGGGAGGCGGACCGGGCAAGGTCGGCGCTGGGGGAGGGGTAGTGTAGGGTAGGGGGGTCATAGTTATGAACGGCCCTGACCTCGTGCCCACCGGCGGGGGCACAGCTACGGTAGCTACCGTAGCTGCTGTAGCTGCTTCTGTTGCGCTGTTGACGATGGAGCCTGACGCGGGCAAAGGAGTGGCCGGCGGCGCGGTGCTGCAACCGGAGAGGGTGGGTAAGATTAGCAGCACGATACCTGCTAAGATGATCGCGTTTGTAGACCGTGCTAGATGGACTGCTTTTCGGCTCATTTCCAGCATCCTTATGTCGCCTTACCTGCGCCCGGCGAAGCTACTCCACCATTTCCAGGCAGTGCTTGCGAGAAGAAGTAAACTATAGAAGCAAATAGCACACTCCTTACGTGTATAATAGCACGGAGTAAGAGAAAATGATACCGGCAAATCGTAACTCAAGCGCGGCAACCGGCCTGTGAGAAGGGATTTAGATATGACCAACCGGCGAAACAGACGCATCGCCCTCCTGGGCATCCTGCTGGTGGTGCTGGCCGTCATAGCCTGGAAGCCGAACGCCATTCTGGGGTTGCTCACCCGTCCGTTCGGGGTGTCGCTGGACGTAGGAACGGCAGGGGCTGCCACTCTCAGTGTGCCGCAGGGCTTCACTGTGAACATCTACGCCCGCGACCTGCAAGGGCCGCGCCTCATGGCTGTGGGGCCGGACGGCACGGTGTACGTGGCCGAGCAGTCGGGCGGGCGAGTAGTCGCGCTGCCCGACAAAGACCGCAACGGCGAGGCGGACGCCAAAATCGTGGTGGCCGCCGGGCTGGACGGGCCGAACAGCGTGGATGTTTATTCGGGCACGCTCATCGTGGGCGAGCATACCCGCGTGTCGCAACTAACGCTGGGGCCGGACCACAGGGCCACGGACCGAAAGACACTCGTGCCCGATCTGCCGAACAGCGGCGTTCACCACACCAAGACCGCTCTTGTGGGGCCGGGCGGCAAACTTTATGTGGCGATAGGCTCGTCTTGCAACGTTTGCAACGAGGGCGACGAGCGACGGGCGGCGGTGTCGGTGTACAACCTGGACGGCACGGGCGGGCGCATCTTCGCGAGGGGGCTGCGTAACGCTGTGGGCCTGGCCCTCAACCCCTGGACCAACCGGATTTGGGCCTCCGTCAACGGGCGCGACCTTATGGGCGACGATACCCCTCCCGAAACGGTGTACGCCCTCGAAGACGGTGCGGATTACGGCTGGCCCCGATGTCACGCGGGCGCTATCCTCGACCCCGATTTCGGCAAAGGGGGCGATTGTCAGGGCGTGATCGCGCCCTTGGTCGAGATGCAGGCGCACGTGGCCCCGCTCGGCATCGCCTTTTATAAGGAGGGCGCTTTCCCGCCTCCCTACAACGACAGCCTGTATGTTGCCTTGCACGGCTCGTGGAACCGCAGCACAAAAGTTGGGTACAGCGTGATGCGCGTGCCCCTCAAAGAAGGCCATGTGGGCGGCGAGGCAACCGATTTCGTGACCGGCTTCCTCAACGCCGACGGCTCGGTGTCGGGCCGTCCCGCCGGCGTAGCTGTGGGGGCCGACGGCAGCCTGCTTGTGTCGGACGACAAGGGCGGGTTTATTTACAGGGTAACGTGGCCGGCAAAATAGGGGTTTACAGTAATCTATGACTGATGGGGTTGCCCGGCTTCCGTGCTAGGCTGCTTCTTGTGCCGCCAGACCGACCTCGGTAGGGGCTGTTTTCTTTTGCCTCATCGAGCGTTGGGGGCGCGGCGTATAGGGCAAGGCAAGGAACACCCCCAGGCCGGCAAAGCCTGCGATACCCAGCCCCAGGCTCACGGGCATAAGCTCGACTACTCCTACGCCGAGGCCGAGCACCGTATGCGTCAACAACACCAGCGCTAATCCACCAACGCCGCCTGCCAGCGCACCTGCAAGAGCCATCACCGCCACAAAAGCCCCTATAAGGGCAAAACAGCGAACCGTAGCCGTCAAACGATCCATATCCGTTACCACCTTTTGATATTGTCCTTTGCCGGCAACCACCTGCGCCTCACGCAGTCACCGCACAGAAGAACAGCCCCAGACTTGTACTGCCGATCTTAGGCTGCCCTACCGCTGCCTGTACAAGCAAGCAGCATGCCATTGAAGCTGCCGTTGCAGGTTGCCTGTCGCAGACCCCTCTCTACAAACGCGCAATTATCAGCGCCTCCCACATGATAGAATATAGCATGAGCAAAGAGCATGTGGAAAAGCTAAAACAGCGGCACGAGGCTCGCCGGCGGGGGGGCCGGCAGGCTACCGGCGAGCTTGACCCCTGGTCGTGCGATGAAGCGCCCCCGCCTGCCCTCGACGAGGCCATCAGGCAGTTCAACAGCGGCGAGTACTTTGAGCAGCACGAAACGCTGGAGGCTATCTGGCTGGCCGAGCCACGAGAGATACGCCGCCTGTACCAGGGCATCCTCAAGACGGGCGTGGGTTTCTACAAACTGAAGCTGGGCAACTATCGCGGCACTGTAAACCACCTCAGAGGCGGTATCGCCTACTTGCTGCGCTTCAGCGATGTTTGCCTGACGGTGGACGTGGCCCGCCTGATCCGTGAGGCCGGGGAGGTGCTCGACCGCGTGGTGGAACTGGGGCCGGAGCGCATCGGAGAGTTCGACCCTGCTAGGTTGCCGAAGGTGCATAGGCGGCCTTAAGCTGTTGCCAGTGCAGGGGCAGGGTGGCTGCCATGTGCACGTCGGCCCAGTGCCAGCTGTGTACGGCCTCCGCCATCACCGGTGCGATGCCGTTGTGGATCCTGCGCCCTCTCAGCAGGCTGATTACGTGCTGCGCTCGGTAGAAGTTCGACTGGTACGGCTCGGCCTCCTGTGGGCCGCTTTGCAAGAGCCACTGTATACTTGCCAAAGCCGCCCGCTCGCCCCGCAGGATAAGATTGGCCGGATTGTTGGCTGCTACGTAGTCAAGGTTGCGCGGCAGGCCGAACGCCGGGTTGAACATGGGGTTGTTGAGCACGCGGTCCCTGGCGCGTACCGTCTTGCCCTCCCTCGAGGCGTACAGAAAAGTGCCGTCGAGCGCGCCCGCCGAGCAGAAAAGCTGCGGGTACTGAGCGGCTATCTTGATTGCCTGGAACCCCCCCAGCGAAAAGCCGTCCACCGCCCGCCCCTGCCTGTGGGGGATTGTGCGATAGCGGATGTCCACATAAGAGATGAGTTCGCGAACAAAGTAGTCCTCGAACCTGCCCAGTCCGATGCCGGGCACGGTCAGGCTGCGTTGCGGCTCCAGGAAATTGACAAGCAAGCTCGGCACGCGATTGTCTTCGCTGCTGGTTCCCGGAAAGACCATTATCAGCGGCCCAACGCTTCCCTCGTCCAACAGATCGCGGTACACATCTATAACCGTTCTGCCGTGCCTCGACCTGTCCTGCCTGCGATGCACCCACTCTCGCTCGTTGCCCCGGAACAGATAGATAACCGGGTAGCGCACACCTCTGTTCTCCTCAAGGTCGTAACCTGGGGGCAGAGCTATGTAAAAGTTCTTTTCGATGCCAAGCGCGGCGCTTTGCACTGTGACGCGCTCGGCGCGGGGGTCAATAGGTTCCTGGGTGGCGACGCCGGTACGCCGCTCCGTCTGGATGTTTATCGAGGCCGGGGCCGCAGGCGCGGGAGGCGCGGCAGGCGCGGGCGACCCGGTGGGGGTGTCTTGTGTGTCTTCCGGCATAGGGTCTATTATACGCTTGTTGAGCAGTATAGCAAGGAACGCTTACTCCCTGAGCGCCTGTAGCAATTCCACCAACACTGTGCTACAATGAGTATACTACAGGATGCCATTCGTATTCCCGTAGCGTGTAGCCGGCAGTTCGACTTTGATTAATGCGTCCCTCTATGTAGAAAGAGGTGGCTCCTTTGTTCATCACCCGCATCTTCCCCCCTCGCCCCGTTGTTTGGCTGTTGGCCCTCTTTGTGCTGCCCCTGCTCGCCCTTTTACTCACCCTATCGGCCGGCACAGGCGCTGTTGCTGCTCCTATCTCTCAATCGCCCATCCCCATCACACGCCCCATACTGCTGACCGATCCTGTGCCGGACCCACAGCAGGAGGGTGTGCTCTACTTCACCCCCACAGGCCATACCCTGCGCGGCTCCTTCCTCCTCTATTGGCAAGAGCACGGCGGCCTGGCACAGTTCGGCTATCCACTGACTGAGGAGTTCACCGAGCCGCTCGGCCCAATAGTTGGCGGTTACAACTCGCCCATCATGGTGCAGTACTTCGAGCGGAATCGCTTCGAGCATCACCCGGAGAACCAACCTCCCTCTGACGTATTGTTGGGCACATTGGGCAGGGAGTTCTTACCGGAGGATGCACCTACCGCTAAGGCTGACCGTCTGCCTGCCCCTGCCCTCTACTTCGCGGAGACGGGGCACAACCTGTTGGGGCAGTTCAAGGGGTACTGGCAAGAGCATGGAGGGTTGGCGATACACGGCTACCCCTTGACTGAGCAGTTCGAGGAGAGAAGCTCTACAGACGGCAAGGCGTACCTGGTGCAGTACTTCGAGCGGTCGAGGTTCGAGGAGCACCCAGAGAACGCGGGCAGCCCTTACGAGGTGCTGCTGGGGCAGTTGGGCAGGCAGTTGAGTGAGAAGAGGGGCTATCCTTATGGGTGGTATCCTCTGTATGGACACGCTGCCGATTACACGTGGCTAGCTGGCTTTGATGTTCCCGACATCAGGTTGGGATTCAATACGGGATGTGAGATTGTTAAATACTCAGCTATTGGGGCTGCTTTAAGTGTAGAAGTGGGGACAAGTGTACGCCCAGTATATCCATGGATGAGATCCCATGCACTGGGTCTCGTGGTTGACTTTACCAAACCCATCGTCGTTTTCGGCGTGAAGGAAGAAGATCCTCTCAAAGAAACGCAAGGGTTTACTTGTTACGCTCCGAAGTACAAAGTCAGGATGGTTCAACTTAATCCTTCCCACTTCTTGCTAACCTTCACCGCCAGCACAGGTGCTCTCGCCGCCTCCACCGCTCAATCGCCAATCTTTGAGCCTACCCCCGCCACCCCCATCACACGCCCCATACTGCTGACCGATCCTGTGCCTGACCCACAGCAGGAGGGCGTGCTCTACTTCCCCACCACAGGTCGCACCCTCAGAGGCTCTTTCCTCCTGTACTGGCAGCAGCATGGCGGGTTGGCGCAGTTTGGCTATCCACTGACGGAGGAGTTCACCGAGCCGATTGGCACCGAGAGCGCGCCTATGATGGTGCAGTACTTCGAGCGCAACCGTTTCGAGCACCACCCTGAGAACCAACCTCCCTCAGACGTGCTGCTCGGCACGTTGGGCAGGGAGTTCTTACCGGAGGGTGCTCCTACCGCTAAGACTGACCGTCTGCCTTCCCCAGCCTTGTACTTTCCAGAGACGGGGCACAGCCTTAGCGGCACTTTCCAGGAATATTGGCAAGAGCATGGAGGGTTGGCGATACACGGCTACCCCTTGACCGAGCCTTTTGAGGGGCGGAGTGCGACGGACGGTAAGGTACACAAGGTGCAGTACTTCGAGAGGTCGAGGTTCGAGGAGCACCCAGAGAACGCGGGCAGCCCTTACGAGATGCTGCTGGGGCAGTTAGGGAGGCAGTTGAGTGAGAAGAGGGGTTATCCGTATGGAGGGTATCCCCAGTTTGGTAGGGCGGCTGACTTTTCTTGGATTGCTGGACAGTTTAGCTACTATACCCGCGATAGCTGCTATCCCACATCTGTGGTTTCATGTGGTTGCAGGTTGTTCAACTATGATGTGAAGGGAGCACATGTGCAAGTAGGTTCAGGTCCCGGCAAGCTCTTAGACAAACTGCAAACTCCTGCGCGCAACGGTCAAGAAATCTTCCTGGTTATCTTTGGGCGTTTAGCCCAGTCATACGAGTCCTATACCTCCTGTATCCTCGATCAGAATGCACCTGGCTACATCTATAGTTACGCCATAGCAAATCCATCACCTTGATTTCGCTTAGTGACTGGAGTCTGTTATAAACTTTTCAGGCACAAGAGCCAACAAGTGCATCCCGGCAACGGTCGGCTCTAGGATTATGCACGTCGCAGGGGCGATGGTCCTCGGCAACACGGGATGTAGAGGTTACTGCGCTCCCTTACTGGTGATTACCCACATCTCAAGCAACGTATGCTACCGTGCCGGCAGGCGAGACGTACTACACCTTGTCATTCTGAGCCTGAATTGGGCATAGCCCAAGAACTGAAGAATCAGTAGGTGGAGCATGATTCTGGGTGGAATACCTGCTCTGTATTATTCCGCACCGATTCGTGTATATGCCTACTGTCATACAGGCGCA
>JBBSIX010000144.1:0-8591 GCA_038231875.1 Chloroflexia bacterium
CTGTCGGGCGTGTTCCAGTTCCTCCAGAGTCGCATGTCCATACCGGCCCGCGACCCCAACCAGGTGTTGGACTCGCAGCAGAAGATGATGCAAAACCTGATGCAGTTCATGCCCTTGTACATCGTCTTTATTTCATGGAGCTTTCCGGCGGGCACGGTTGTGTACTGGGCCTTTTCGAGCTTGTTCGGGGCTGTGCAGCAGTACTTCATCACCGGCTTCGGCACACTGCCCGACCTGCCCGGCCTGGGCTTTCTCCCCCGCAAGCAGATAGAGAAGCCCCAGGCTCCGATGCCCCGCCTCGCAACTGCCGACGGCACGGGTACGGCAGCGGTTGCCAAGCGTAGCGGCGTTATGAGTTGGATGATGAACAAGGCGCTGGAAGCGCAAGATGCCCAGAAGTTGGCCCAGGAAACACAAGGGGCCGACGGCAGCACAGGCAAAGGCAGTGCCGGCAGCAACGGTGCCAAGAGCGCACGGGTTGTCTCCGAGCAGCCCGTGAAGGGCAAGGGCAGCGTCTACGGCAGTGCAGGAGGCAGCAGGCAAGCCCCCAGGGAAACCGCAGGCAATGGAGCCAAATACGCCTCCGACCGGAAGTACAGGCCGTCAGCCGAGGGCCTGGCCGGTAACGGCGCTGATAGTGCGGACGACGTTGCCGTTCAAGCTCCGCTTCCGCGCAAAAAGAAAAGCAAACGCTAGGCCGAGCGCCGAGTAGTGAGAACCGAAAGCGGGCTATTCCAGATCAGTTCTCATCACTAACTTAGAGGGAGGGAAACAGTTTTGCGACAGGTGGATATACAGGCGCGTAACGTTGATGAAGCGGTCAACCTCGCCCTTGAGCAGTTGGGACGCACAAGGGACCAGGTGAAGGTAGAAGTGCTGGCGACCGACCCAGGCGGCGACGAAGTGTTGGTAAGGGTAACTGCCCCCGACACGCCCAGGGCAGACCAGTATGAAGAAGACTCTCCCAAGAGCCGTCAGGAGCAGCAAGGGGATGAGCAACCGCGTGGCGAACGGCCCTCCGGCGGATATGAGCGAGGCCGAGAGCGCATAGAACGCGGCAACCGGGCTGACAGTCCTGACCGTACTGACCGTCCCGAAAGGCGCAGCGGCCCAGGTGCGGGAGGCATGGGCGGACGCTATGGCCGGCAGGGTGATATGAGAGGCCCTCGTCCCCAACAGCAAGAGTACCTTGATGTACCCGGCGAGATCGAATTGGACCCCAGCTTGCAAGCCACAGCCGAACCGGACGAAACGGTCGGCAGGTTGGAAGCGGTCGCACCACAAGCCGCCGAGATATTGCAGACGATCCTGCTTGGGATGAAAGTCAGGGGCCGCATCGTGCGCCGTATGCCCTCCGAGGAAGGTGATGCTGCTTTCACCGATGACGAGGATTCGGTGGTGCTAAATGTGGTGGACCTCAACGAGCGCGACCAGTCGGCTGTTATCGGCCGGCGGGGCGAGACTTTGGACTCGATACAGTTCCTGGTGAATCTTGTGCTGGGCCGCCAAACCGACATGTGGGCGCGCATCATTGTGGACGTAGAGGGCTACAGGCTGCGCCGTAAGCACGCCTTGATCAATCTGGCCCGGCGCACCGCAGAGCAGGTGCAGCAACGTGGGCAGGCCGTGCCCCTCGAGTCGATGCCCCCCCACGAGCGACGCATCGTCCACATGTCCCTGGCCGATCACCCGGAGGTAGTCACCGAGTCCAGCGGCGTGGAGCCTGACCGCCGGGTGGTAGTGCTGCCCAAGTAACACACATGTAGGCACAGTGGGCAGCCCCAGGCTGCCCTTTTTGCTTTTTTAGAGAATGAGCCAACCGAAAGAAGTCCCCGATTATCTGGCGCTCGGCCACATCAGCAAAGACCTGACGGCGGGGGGAAGCGTCGCGCCTGGGGGCACGGCTCTTTACGCCGCGCTCACGGCGCAGAGACTGGGCCTGCAAGCGGCTCTCCTGACGGCCTGCGCGCCGCAAGATAGAGCGCTGCTTGACCCTCTACGAGAGGCGGGAGTGTGGATAAAGGTGGAGCCTTCGCTCACCACGACCGCCTTCCGCAATGTCTACGATAAAGAGGAAAACCGTGTGCAGACGGTGGCCTCTCAAGCAAGAGAACTGGAGCTTACAGAAGTGCCGGAGGCGTGGAGGGCTGCGCCCATCGTGCATCTTGGGCCTATCGCTCACGAACTGCCCGCCGAGGCGGTACACAGCTTCACACCGGCGCTACTGGGCGTAACTCCGCAGGGTTGGCTGAGGAGATGGGGCGAGAGGGGCCGGGTACAGCAGGTGGCCCGCCCTGTGCCGGCGGCGCTGCTCAATCTACCGCACAACGCTGTGCTCGTCTTGAGCATAGAAGACCTGGGATACGACGCGGGCCTGTTGTATGAATACGGCAGGTTGGCGCCTCTAACGGTGGTCACACGGGGCGCAGGTACGGCGCTGTTCTACCAGCACGGTGAGCACCGCGCCGTACCTGCGTGCCGCGCGCAGGCGGTAGACCCCACCGGCGCGGGCGATGTGTTTGCGGCGGCTCTGTTCGTTCGCTATTTGGAAACAGCCGACCCCATAGAGGCGGTCCGTTTCGCCCATGCTGCCGCCGCCTACGCTGTAGAAGCCCCAGGCATAGCGGGCATCGCCGGTAGGGAAGCGGTAGAAAGGAGGCTGAGGCGTGCAGGCGGCAGTGAACGCTGAAAAGGCGTCACCCGTTGCTCGGCTCGCTTTATGTACACAGACACGATTGCCGCTATAGCCACCCCGCAGGGGGAGGGAGGCATCGGCACCGTCCGCCTGAGCGGCCCTGATGCAGCCGGCATTCTGGCGCGCATCTTTGTGCCTGCTTCGGGCAAGCCGGCGCTTCCCGAAGAGATGGAGTCGCACAAGCTCGTGTTCGGCTACGTCACCGACCCGGCGAGCGAGGCGAGGCTCGACGAGGCGTTGGCGGCGCTGATGCGTGGGCCGCACTCTTACACCCGCGAGGATGTAGTGGAGATAGACTGTCACGGCGGCACGGTTGCCCTGCAAAGCGTCTTAGGGCTGTGCCTACGGGAAGGTGCGCGCCTCGCCGAGCCTGGCGAGTTCACCCTGCGTGCTTTCCTCAACGGGCGCCTCGATCTCGCCCAGGCAGAGGCAGTGCTGGATGTCGTTCAGGCCCGGACGGAGGGGGGGCTGCGGTTGGCCGTTGACCAGTTGGGGGGCGGGGTTTCCGCCAGGGTGAAGGGGATACGCGCCCGGCTGCTCCACGCGCTCGCCCACCTGGAAGCCAACATAGACTTCCCGGAGGACGACGTGCCGCCGGCCGATGTGTCGCCCGAACTGCAAAGCGCCATGGCCGACCTAGCAGCCTTGATCGCAGGCGCGGGCGCAGGTATAGTCATGAGGCAGGGGGTGAAAACCGCCATCGTGGGTAGGCCCAACGTCGGCAAGTCGAGCTTGCTCAATGCCCTGCTGCGAACCGAGCGGGCTATCGTCACAGCCACCCCCGGCACCACCCGCGACACCCTCGAGGAGGTAGCCAACATACGGGGCGTGCCTCTGGTGCTCACCGACACAGCCGGCCTGCGCCCTGAAAGCCATACGCATGATGCGGTAGAGCGCATCGGCATGGAGCGCACCCGCCGCGCTATCGCCGCCGCCGCCCTGGTGCTCATGGTCTTCGACGGCTCAGAACCCCTCACCGGCGAAGATAGGGCGGTAGCGGCCCACGCAGCAGAGGGTGGACACACAATGCGCCTTGCCGTCGTCAACAAAGGCGACATGCCACCGGCCCTCGACCTGGGGGAGCTACATGGGTTGTTGGGCGATGTGGAGGTGGTCGGGGCCTCGGCTGTCGAACCGGGCGGTATAGACGCCCTAGAAGCAAAGCTCGCCGGCCTCGTCTTGAGCGGCAAAGCTGTGCCCAGGCATGGAGATTCGCTAGTGACCAGCGTGCGGCATCGAGACGCCCTGCAACGCGCAAGGGGGCACGTAGAGGACGCCCTTGCCTCGGTGCAAGCCGCAGCGCCCGCCGCCTTCACAGCAATAGACCTGCACAGTGCGCTGAGTGCGCTTGGAGAGATTACGGGCGAGACGGTCGGGGAGGACTTGCTGGACGAGATATTCAGGAACTTCTGTATAGGGAAGTAGAGGCACACAGCAAATTAAGGTAGAGCAAGGGGAGCGGCAGAAAGAGAGCGCTTGCACATTCCCCTATGCTCTCGGATGATAACACAGCCGGCACGGGTCCTGCGGTTCAACCCCCATGTGGAGACCCGCAGTCACGTTCCATGTTTTACAGTATAATATCCAGACACACATCTGTATAGAGCGATTTAGAGAGGCAACTTACCTATGTCAATAACCCCACTTTCCGCCGAAAACCTCGGCGAAACAATCCAGGGCCTTCGCAGCCGAATCCATAGCATCGAGGTGCGTCTTTGACTTACCTTCTGTTGAAGGCAAGATAGCTAAACTGTCAGAGATGTCCCAGCAACCCGGCTTCTGGGACGACCAGCGCGCCGCGCAGAGCAACCTGAAGCAACTTACCGATCTGCAAGCGCAGGTTGACACCTGGCGCGGCCTGGCGCAACGTGCCGTTGACCTCGAGGAACTTCTGCAACTCGCCGTTGACGAGGGCGACGAGGGGGTCGTAGGAGAGGTGGCTGCCGACGCCACACGTCTGATGCAGGAGCTTGACCGCATCGAGCTTTCTCTGATGTTGAGCGAGCCGCACGACGCCGCCAACGCTATCCTCTCCGTCTACGCCCGTGAGGGCGGCACCGAAGCGCAGGACTGGGCCGATATGCTCATGCGTATGTACTTGCGCTGGGCCGAGGGGCGCGGCTACTCCACCGAAATCCTCGACCTGACCGAGGGCGATGAGGCGGGCATCAAAAGCGCCACCTTGCTGATAAAGGGCCTCAACGCTTACGGCTACGCCCGCGCCGAATCGGGGGCGCACCGGCTTGTGCGCCTCTCCCCTTACGATTCCTCCCACCGCCGCCATACGTCGTTCGCAGTGGTGGAGGTGCTGCCTGAGCTGGAGGACGAGGGCGAGATGGAGGTCAACCTCGACGAGGTAGAGGAGGACTTCTACAGGGCAACCGGGGCGGGTGGGCAGAATGTGAACAAAACCTCCACTGCCGTGCGCCTGCGCCACCTACCTTCAGGCATCGTGGTGACGTGCCAGAATGAGCGGAGCCAGTTGCAAAACCGCGAAACAGCCATGCGTATCTTGCGTGCTCGCCTGTGGGAGATTGAGGAGGCCCGACGCGCCGAGGAGCAAGCCCGCCTCAGGGGTGAACATGTGGCTGTCGGCTGGGGCAGCCAGATACGCTCCTACGTGCTCCACCCATACAACCTCGTCAAAGACCACCGCACCAACCACGAGGACACCAACCCCGCCGCCGTGCTCGACGGCAGTATAGACGGCTTTATCGAGGCTTACTTGAAGTGGAAGCTGGAAGCGTGAGAGCGCTGGGCCACAACCGACCGGTGTGGAGCGGCAAAGCCTTGCTCCTGCCCCTGCTTTTGGTCGCCTTTTTACTCCTCCCACTCGCCCCCGCCCGCGCCCTGGCCCACGCACCCGCACATGTAACCTACTTAGCGCTTGCGGCCCAAAGTACACAACCACCCCAGGCGATTGTTGATGAGCAGAGCGCCGTGCCACATTTCCCCGATACTGTAGATTTCCGGCTGAGGGCGCACGGCTTTGAAACCGCGCGGGCCGAACTTAATTACCGGCTGGTGGGCGAGCCCGTCACGGCGGGCCTACAAGCCGAGGTTGCGGCGATAACAGACAGCCCCGACCTCGCACTGACCCTGGACCTCGCCACCCACTACATCCCACCGGGTTCGGAGGTAGAATACTACTGGACGCTCACCGCCAGCGACGGGCGGACCACAGATACGCCCACAAAGACTTTCAAGTTGCTCGACGAGCGGCATGCCTGGAAAAGCCTCAGCGACGCACAGAAGCGGGTGTCGGTCCATTGGTACAGGGGCAATGCGGCCTTCGGCGAAAAGCTGGTCGGCACCGCCGCCGGCGCGTTGAACCGCCTGCAAAATGATATACAGGCGGGATTGCAACGCCCGGCGGAGATTTGGATGTATGCCACACAAGATGACCTGCTGGACGCGCTGCCCAAGAACATCCCTGAGTGGGTGGGCGGCAAGGCTTTCCCCGAACTGGCCCTTGTGCTGGCCGCTGTGGGCGATGACGAAATGGCCAACACGGAGATAAAGCGCGTAATACCACATGAGTTAAGCCACCTTGTCCTCTATCAGGCCACACGCAACCCCTACAATTCGCCCCCTGCGTGGTTCGACGAAGGGCTCGCGGTCTATAACCAGCAAGCCCATGACCCCGCAGAGGACGAAGCCCTACAGTATGCAGCCAAAAACGGCTCTCTCATACCGCTCAAGTCGCTGTCAGGTTCGTTCGGGGCCGATGAGGAGGCCGCCGCACTCTCCTATGCCGAGAGCCGCAGCGCGGTAGACTTTCTCCTGAGCGACCCTCGCTACGGTCCCTCCAAGTTCGCCGCTACTGTGGAGGCTTTCCGGCAAGGAGTGACCTATGACGAGGCGCTGAAGGCCGGGCTGGGCGCAACGGTAGAAGAGATAGACACCCAGTGGCGGATTTCGCTGCCGTACAAGCAGGGCGCCGGCCGTGCTGCCCCCGCGCCCCCTTCCGACACAAAAAGCGCCCCCTTCCGGCTGTCTCCTACAAGCCCTCTCGTGTTGATACCCGCGACCGCCTGCGCGCTGCTCTTTCTGGCGGGCGGGGCGCTTACCCTTGTGCTCCTGGTGAGAAGAAGGCAGGTATAGTGCGGAACAGCCCTGACGAGTTCAAGATATGCCCACCGTATCAGGCACAGCCCTAATAGCAGCCGCGCCCGAAGCGATATTCGGCTTCCTGGCGGACTACCGCAACATCCCTCGCGTGCAGCCTCAGTTCACTTCGGCACGGCTTGTGAGCGAAAAGGAGCGGTGCGAGGGAGCGTGTGTTGAGTTGCATGGGCGCTTCCACGGCCTGCCGATGCACGTCCGCAACCGGATAGTCACCTACTCGCCCCCTCACCGCCTGGTCAGTGTCAGCGAAGGCACGGTACTCAGCCGCAGCGCTTGGGAACTGCGCTCCACAGACGATCCCGGAACAACGAGAGTGACCCTCACCGTAGACTACAAAGTGGCGGGGCCTCTGGGCAAACTGTTCACCGGGCTGACCTCCTCCGTGTTCCACAAGGAGATTCAGAGCATGACCGACGAGTCGCTGAACAGGCTGTCGGCCTTCTTCCAGTCTGAGCCGGAAGGGTAAGCAGTCAGATTAGGAATGCAGGACTCGTGAAGGATAAACTGTAGGGGCCGGGGTAGTCGCCGAGGAAAGATAAACAAGGCTACGCAGACAAAGCAGAAGGGAGACCCGCTTGGGTCTCCCTTCCGACTAGGCCGGCAGCTACCTGCCGGCTATTGATACTCTGCTAGCGGGGGTCGCAGCCTGGGAAGAATGCGTTGGCATCTATCTTTGCTGCTTGCCCTCTCGTTACGTTCGCGTTCGGCCTGAAGTACGGCCTGTTGAACGCATCGCACGGTTCTCCCGGTCCGCCGCACGGGTAGCCGCCCATCACGTTGCGTGAGGCCAGTCTCTCTACCCATACGTAGAACGGTGACTCAGGCGGTACGTCTGAGAACGTCTGCCCCGATACCGGGTCCTGGAACCCTGCCGCGTTCGACACGATCTTGGAGAGTTGTCCCCTTGAGGCGTTCGAGTTCGGGCGGAAGTACGGTCGGTTGTCGGGTGCTATACATGGCTCATCAGGTCTCGTGCCGCACGGGTAGCCTCCCATTACACCTGCGTGGCTCAACTGCTGTATCCACAGGTAGAACGGTGATGCTTCCGGTACGTCCTCGTAGATGCGTGTACCTGCCGGGTCGCTAAGACCGGCGGACAGAGCCACTATCTTGGAGATTTGGCCCCTGCTGACAGGGTTGTTGTAGCGGTAGTAAGGGTCGTTGTCGGCGTTGCAAGGCTCAGGCTGTCCGGTCAGCGGGTTAGCCCCACCGCAAGGATAGCCTCCCACGATGTGCCGACAAGCAAGGCAGCGCACGAACGGGTAGAAGGTGTTGGAGGGCGGTACGTCCTCGAAGCGGATGTTACACACTGTAGGTGTGGCTGTGACTGTGCCTGCTACTGCTGTTTCGGTAGCCGTCTCCGTCTCTGTTGCGGTGGCTACTGCCGTGTTGGTAGAAGTAGACACTGCTGTGCGGGTGGGTGCAACTGTGTTGGTGTTGGTAGCTACTGCCGTGTTGGTGGAGGTAGCTACTGCTGTGTTGGTGTTGGTAGCTACTGCTGTGTTGGTATTGGTAGGTACTGCTGTGTTGGTGTTGGTAGGCACTGCTGTGCGGGTGGAGGTAGCTACTGCTGTGTTGGTGTTGGTGGGTACCGCCGTGCGTGTGGCTGTGGAAGTGGCTTGCATCGTACCCGTAGCGATGGGTGTTACGCTGGGGCAACTTCCGCTGGGGCCGTTAGACTTCTCTGTCGTGGCTACTGTGGTTGACCCATTGTACCCGCCGACTGCTATTGCTACACTCCCTACTGCCGTACCGCCTACGAACGACC
>JBBSIX010000145.1:0-8547 GCA_038231875.1 Chloroflexia bacterium
ATGGTACCGCCCTCCTAGCGAGGTGTTGAGAGTAGGAGAAAGTTTGGTTAACAGCCAAATTCCCAGTGAACGCATGCTTGGTGTGCGCGTTCTAGGTCAGGGAGGTATACCGGAACGTATCTCTTCCGATGCGTCCTTAGCCGTGTTACTTCCTCTCCTAGAACGGGAACAAGATACCAGTGTATTAGGCGCTATTGCTGCGGCACTAGGTGACATAGCAGATACACGAGCTATTGAGCCAATAATAGGGCTTAAACATCACCCTTCTGAAGACGTAAGATTCGGCGTAGTACAAGGGCTGTTGCATTATCGCGACCTGAAGGCAGTTGATGCGCTTATTGATCTCACTAAGGATCAAAGCAGAGAGGTGCGTGACTGGGCGGCTTTTGCCCTAGCACAGCAAGAAGAGTTTGATACACCTGATGTTCGTGACGCACTGTGGGCACTGGCAGCGGATGAGGATGACGATATACGAGGAGAGGCGCTTGTTGGGTTAGCGCGTCGTGGTGATACCAAAGTTATCGAGTCTTTACTTAGAGAACTCGAATCAGCTGGCAGCGAAGCAGGTCAAATCCTATTCGAGGCAGTTATAGAAGCAGGAAAACGTCTTAGTGACTCTCGTATCTGCGGGGCTTTGTCATATCTCAAGAGTCTTGATGACCATTTTGGACTATATGAAGAACTTGAAGAAGCTCTTGCACGCTGTAAGACTTAGTCTCCTACGACGCGCTGGGCAACATCACCAGCCGGGCAGGGCAGCCCTACACCTATGACTACTCCCACCCGGCAGGCGGGGGCGGCGGCCCTTACGCCCTGAGAAGCTACCAGGGCCAGAGCTACACCTACGACCTCAACGGCAATCTAACAGGAGGAGATGGGAGGGTCTACAGCGACAACCAGCCAATAGACATCAGCCAGATGCAGACAGAGGAGCAGTACGCCTACAATCCCGACAACATGCGGGTATCACGGACTGTAGTAAGGGGCACGAATGCAGGCACTACTACCTTTTATATCGAGGGGCAGTACGAGGAGGACAGTAACGGGACGAAGCGGCTGCTGTACAGCTTCAACGGCAGGACCGTAGCCCAACGCACACTGAGCGGCGGCAATGGCAGCAGCAACGTGCTAGTCTACCTGCATGGAGACCACCTGGGCAGCGTATCGTTTGTGACCAACGGCGCAACAGGAGCATCGGTGAGCAGCCAGGAGTACGACCCCTGGGGACGGGTGCGCTCCTCGACGGGCACGACGCCCACCAAGCTCAACTACACAGGTCAGCGTTTGGACGACACAGGGCTGCTGTACTACGGAGCACGCTACTACAACCCTGTGCTGGGCAGGTTCACCTCCCCCGACAGCATCGTGCCTGGTATCGCGGACGCTAAAGAAGGTAGCGCCGCCGGCCTGGGGTACGATGACAGAGTGCAACTAGCACCGCTAACGGTGGACTTCCACGAGCCGCAGTTTGCCTCTGGTGTGGGAGAAGAGAACCGGAAGGTGCTGGACAAGGGGTTCCGGTTCCAGTTGAGTGATAGTGATGAATCTGCTCCGCAAATACTACTTAGGCAAATAGGCTGGCTACGGAACGCAACCTTGGAGAGCGTATGAAAGACATCAGTTCTTTTCCCACGCAGTATAAGCGCATCAATGAACGTGTAAAAGCAATCCATCTTCCTCATGCTCTGTCGAAAGCCGAGGAAGACCCTGCCGTACCTTCCGAGCTTATCAGTTCTGACGAGTATAGAGTCGCCGATTTCCTTGTGAGCCTGAAGAATGGTAGAGCGTATTCGTTCTTAGCAGCGACACCGGATTTCATCAAGGAAACCATGTCAGCGGAGAATGCGAAATCATTTGTGTCCCCAGGTCTCATTCCACTTAGTGAAATCACGCTGGAGAGTATTCTAGATGCTGTGGAGCATTGGTTGGCCTTGTCCGAAAACAATTATATCCCGTTGGAGCATTTTGGTGTGTTGCAGAAAAGGCTAAGGCCATAGGTGACAAGTTAAGGAATCTGAGCATCTGTCAAGAGGTTTTCAAGTGGATTTTCAAGCACTTTTCGGCTCAGAACTCCGACCGCAGTTCTTACTATATAAGGTAGTATAAACTTCCTTGTACCACTAGGCCCCAGAAGAACGAGCTCAGAGCCGAGAGCGGCGCCGGCAGCCGCAGCTACACCTACAACAGCGAGAACCAGCCGACCGGCATCAACTCGTGGCCTGTGGCCGAGACGTACAGCTACGACGCCGACAACATGCGAGTCTCTCGTGCGGTGAGCGGAGGGTCCGGTCCAGGCGCTACCTATTACGTGGGCGGCCTTTACGAGGAGGACAGTAACGGCACAAAGCGGTTGTTGTACAACCTCAACGGACAAACGGAGCACGTTACTACGACCCACAGTTGGCCTACTTCATCAGCCGCCTCCCGTGAAATAGTTCCTTATCTCCTCTGCCAATCGCTGGGGGCGTTGCAACGGGATGTCGTGGATCGTGTCCGGCATCAGCACCGACTTGTAGCGCGGCAAAATACGCTCGGCCCGCGCCACGCCCAGGAGCTTGGCGTTGTTGTAGCCTTGCTGCGCCTCATCTTTGGCGTCGGATAGGGCAGTGATTATCAGCGTGGGACACTCTACTTTGCGGAGCAGGCTTTCCGGGCGAGTGTCCCAGATGGTGCGTAGGATCCGCATGTAGTTGCGGTGGCTCAGGCGGGAGTGGAGCGCACCGTCGGGCTGCTCATCGAGCATGGCACGGAGAAACTCCTCTATAAAAGACTCCGGCAGCGTGTCCAACCCCCGCCCCTTGGTCTCCTCTATCATATCGGCCAGGCAGTAGCCACTCAGGTCGGTGGGAGCCTGGGATGTGCTTACCGCCTCCCAGGTGTCGCAGCCGGCGATGTCCCTCATCTCCACCAGTCCGCCGTCCACCAGGGCAATAGCGGGGCACTCCTGGGGGTAAGCGCCCGCGTATGCAAGGGCCACAGTCGCCCCCCAGGAGTGCCCCACCAGGAAAGGCGGCCCAAGGTTCAACTCCGTTACCAACTCACGCAGGTCGGCTGTTATCGTATCGAGTTCTGCGCCGGAGGGATAACCGTCGCCCGGCTTGGCGCTCAGGCCGTGCCCACGCTGGTCGTAGGCCACAACGCGGAACTGCTCGGCCAGCAAGGGGGCGACAAACTCCCAGACGCGCTGCGTAGAGCCGAGGCCGTGTATCAACACCAGAGCAGGCGCGTCAGTCGGCTGCGCCGATTTAGCCTCCCACAGCCGGTAGCTCAGGCCGGTCATCGCTCACTCCTCACCCACATCTGCTCTTTATCGGCGATTATTTCCACCGTGCCGTTCAGGTCGGTGCGGTATACGCCGGCTCCGACCGCCTGGAGAGCCGCCAGAGTTTCGGGCGCGGGGTGGCCGAACTTGTTGTCCGCGCCCACCGAGATGACGGCCACCTGGGGCCGCACCGCCCCCAGAAAGGCCGGCGATGAGGAGGTTTTGCTGCCGTGATGCCCCACCTTCAGCACCCGGCTGTGCAACTCGGCCCCTCTATAGCGCACCATCTCGGCCTCGGCCTCCTTCTGGGCGTCGCCTTCCAGCAGTATGCTTTGCGAGCCGTATACAAGCCTGAGCACAACCGAGGTGTCGTTTATGTCGTTGCCCGACCTGCTAGTGCGCCGCTCGTCCTCCGCGCCCGATGTTACGGGACTGAGCACCGTCAGTCGCACCTCCGGCTCGCCCACGAAGCTGATCTCCTCGCCGCGCGCAGCATAATGCACAGGGATGCCTTGCCGCTTCAGGCCGGAGAGCCATTCTCTCTGCAAGCCGTCCGTCGCCGTGAACTCGGTCTGCACCACCTCATCTACGCTGTAGCGGCCCAGCAACTCGGCGAAGCCCATCAGGTGGTCCTGATGTGGGTGGGTAAGCACAAGGAGGTCGAGTTCGCGCTGCCAAAATGGTACGTGCGCGCCCACCCCGTTGAGCAGAGGCGTGGCCCCCGGCCCTCCGTCCACCAGGGCTGTGTGCCCCTGCGGAGTTCGCAGCAAAAGGGCGTCTCCCTGCCCCACATCCAGCACCCACAAATGCAGCCGTCCATCGGGTTGCCCCCCGGCCACAATCAGCAAAAGCAACACCATCACCACAGGCAAAAGCATCAGCCATAGGGGAACGGTAGGCTTAGGAGTACTGCCGGAACCAGCCAAAGAGCCTCCTCCAGAGTAGGCCGCAACCCTCAGCGGAGGACGCGCTTCTGCGGCTCAACGGTGAGCACATCTCATCCGTGAGGACCGAACCACAGCCCACCACACCAGCAACAAACAACAAAACGTTTTGTATCGTTCTTTACGTCTTTGCGTCTCTGCGTTTAACTCTATCCTGCTTTTAGCTCCGTTCTGAAAGGTCAAGCCACCACAACGCCCAGCCCACTCTCTACCTCGCCTATCTCCCAAACAGAGACACCCGCCTCCTCCAACTCCGCGCGCACCTGGTCGAACCGGTCAGGGGGCACGGCAGCGAGCAGGCCGCCGGAGGTCTGCGGGTCGAACAGCAAAGTCGCCATGTCGAGGGAAACCGCTTTGTCGAGATGCACGCCCACACCCTCCCCAGCCTGGGCGCCGGCTTGCGAGGAGGGCACAACAAGGTAGTCACGGTTGCGGGCCGTGCCGCCCGGAACCTGCCCCTCGCGCACGTAATCGAGCGCACCCTCCATAAGGGGCACGGCTTGAGCCGATATGCGGAACAGTGCGCCGCTTGCCTGCGCCATCTCGGAGGCGTGGCCCAGCAACCCAAAGCCGGTTATATCTGTGCAACTCACGACGCCCGCCCGCGCCGTCACGCGAGCGGCAGGCCCGTTCAGGCGCAACATCCAGTCCACCGCAGCTTGCAGGTGGGCAGGAGTAGCGCGGTCATTGCGGGCGGCTGTGGTAATTACACCGCTGCCGACAGGCTTGGTCAAGATAAGGCGGTCGCCCGGCTGCGCGCCACCTTTGGACATGATCCGGCGCGGATCGGCCAGGCCGGTGACGCACAAGCCATACTTAGGTTCAGGGTCGGTAACGGTGTGGCCGCCGCCGATCACCCCGCCTCCCTCACGCACCTTGTCGCCGCCGCCTTGCAGGATGGCCGTCAGCAGGGCCTTGTCGAGGTCTTGCGGCCAGGCCACGATATTGAGGGCAAGCACCGGCTCGGCGCCCATCGCGTACACGTCGCTCATCGCGTTTGCGGCGGCGATAGCCCCAAAGGTGTAGGGGTCGTCTACGATGGGCGGGAAGAAATCCAGGGTCTGCACCATCGCCTGCCCCTCGTTGATGAGGTAGACAGCGGCGTCGTCGCCCGGGTTCAAGCCGATTATCAAGTTGGGGTGACTATGCACCGTCAGAGGGCGCAAAACTTGCGCCAGGTCGCCCGGACCCATCTTGGAAGCTCACCCGGCGCAGGATGCCAGGCTGGTCAGGCGCACTACTGCGCGCTTGTCCTCTGTAGACATTGTGCTCACCCCCTCTCTATTCCGCATTCCGCATTCCGTTACCTCTGGCCCAGCTTCACATCCACCTCAGAAGTGCGACCATTGCGGAGCACTTGCAGGCGTATTGTGTCGCCCACCTGGAACTGTGCGATTACATCGGCAAGGGGGTGCGCCTGGTCCAGAACCGTGCCGTTGACGCTGTAGATCACGTCGCCCTGCTGGATGCCGGCTCGCACAGCTGCGCTGTTGGACACCACTTCCTGCACAAGCACGCCCGCGTTCAGCAAGCGCCCGTTGGAGTCGGTTAGCTGGTAGTAGGAGGCTATCTGGGGGGTAATCTGGGTGGAAGCGATCCCCAGGAACGGCCTGGGTTTGCGCTGGATCAACTGCGCGGCTACCGTCTTGACCCGATTGACTGGGATAGCGAAACCAAGCCCTTCGGCTACGTCGCTACCTGAGCCGGTGCCGGTTCCGCGTACCACTGCGGTGTTGATACCGATCACATTGCCTTCAAGGTCGAGCAGAGGCCCGCCTGAATTGCCGTGATTGATGGCGGCGTCGGTCTGTATGAGATTGTCCATGCGCGAAGTCTGGCTGTCGAGCGTGCGGTTCAGGCCGCTGACTACGCCCACCGTGACGGTGTTCTGGAAGTCGCCAAGCGCCGAACCGATAGCGATCACCGTTTCTCCCACCTTGAGCTGGGAGGAGTCCCCCAACCTGCCGACGGCCTCGACCGCATGGTCCACCTTCAGCACGGCGAGATCGTTCACCGGATCGGCGCCTATCAGTTGAGCGGGGACGATTGTGCCGTCGGAGAAGATGACTTGCAGGCCGCCGTCGGTGGCCCCTTCGACCACGTGGTTGTTGGTGACGATGCGCCCGCTGTTGTCTATTATCACCCCTGAGCCGCGCGCCTCGGCTCCGAAGCCGTTACGCTGCGCGTCGAGGCGGTTGACCACAGTGACCACCGCCGGGTTCACCATCTCAACGACCCTGACCACCGCCTGCTGTTCAGCCGGTATCTGCCACGATGCGCCCGGCTGCCTGCTGGGAGCCGCCTGGCCGCCGTAGCTGCCCCCCGACTGCCCGCCGAGGCCGCTGCTTCCGTTTTGCGCGGTGTTGCCGCCCAAACCCAGGTCTGCTGTGGAGGTTGGGAAGAGTTGCGCTCCCACTGTGGGGGTGGCTGCGCTTTGCAACGGCGCGCTGCTCAGGCTGCAAGCCCCTCCGATGAGGGGAGCGCAGATAATAAGCACCGGCAGCCAACGAAGCGCTTTGGGTTTCCGAGGTGTAAGAGAATTGCTGTGCATAGAGAGAACCTACCTATTTCTTATTTGTGATGAAAAGTTGGAATGTTGAAATGCTGGAAACGCTCATGGCCCTATGGGGTAACGTCGCCACAGCCGAATAGTAGCACGGTTTGGGCCACGCTTGAGCGCATGAGCCGGGAATTAGAGGCTGTTTCTGCTAATGCCTCGTTACAGATTGAACCAGCCTGCGGGGTTGGTCTGCTCCGACAGGGGCTTGTACTCGCCGCTCTTTTGGTTCTGGGTGTATTGGCCCTGCTGTTCTCCCCTTTGTACGCTCCACAGGGCCTGCACTACGGCGTCTACGTCGCTGCGGCTGTTGTAGAAGCCGAACGATATACGCACGGCTCCCGGCATGCCGCGCCGGTCGCCGCACTGCACTTCCTCGCGCAGCGCCTGCACGCGCAGGCGGCTGAGACCGAACAGGCGCATCAAGTAGGGGTGGGCGCAGAAGCCGCCGGTGCGCGTGCCTATGGCGTATTCATGGCTCAAGATGGCGGCGGTAAGCTGGTGGTCCGCATGCTCCAGGTTGAAGGCAATAACCCCCAGGCGGTCCTGGGGTAGGGCAGGGTCGCGGGGGCCGTAGATAGTGAGGCCGGGGATCTCATTAAGCCGTTGCAGGGCATAGGCGGTCAGTTCGCGCTCGTGCCCTACCACCGCCTCCCAGCCCAACTCGTGGGACAGAAAACGAGCGGCGGCGGCCATGGCAACTGCGCCTACCACGTTGGGGCTGCCGGCTTCCTCGCTTTCAGGCGGGCCGCCCCACATCTCTTCCTCCTCCGACACGAACAGCACCGTGCCCCCGCCCACCAACTCCGGCACGCCCCCTTCAAAGGCGCTGCGCGGGCCGACCAACACACCGCAGCCCAACGGAGCGTACATCTTATGCCCGGAGAGGGCTAGGAAGTCAATAGATTCAGGGCTGCCGATGCGTCCCATGTTGATAGGACGGTGGGGAGCCAGCTGCGCCGCGTCTACCAGCAGCATCGCCCCGGCAGCGTGAACCGCGCGGGCTATCTCCGCCAGGTCGGGCACCACGCCCGTGACGTTGGAGCCGCCCGATATGGCGACCAGCTTGACGTGCCCGGCGTTGGCCCGCAACCGATCCATCAAGTCCCGCACAACCGGCGCACCGAAGTCGTCCACCGAGATGTTTTCCACGTGGGCGCAGCGCCGCCGCCATGCCAAGATGTTGGAGTGGTGCTCCATGAGGGAGGTAAGCACCACGTCGCCTTCCGTCAGAGGGATACGGTTGGCACAACGGTTGATCGCTTCGGTGGCATTACGCACAAAAATCAGGCACCGCTCCTCCAGGTCCGCGCCCACGAACTCGGCTAGTTGTTCGCGGGCCTGCTCATAGGCAAGAGAGGCAACCTGCGACTTGAAGCCGCTGCCTCTATGTACGGCGGCGTACCATTCCAGAAAGCGGTCTACGGTCTCTTTGACGGGGCGGGCGATAGGGGTGGAGGCCGCATTGTCGAGGTTGATATAGGGGCGAAGCGTGCCGTCGAGGGTGGGCACAAGGGTACGGCCTCCCAGTATAAGGTCGTGCAGGTCGGACGAACGGAGGCCGTTGCCGGCCGTCTCGCCGGTGCTACAGTCCGTTTCCTCAGCTTTCATCTTCGGTTCCCTCCTGCGCGCTCGTCATTGAGCTTTACAAGCCGCCTGTGTTTGTTCAGCCACCGGCTATTACTATACAGCCGGAGGGGGCGCTTTGCAAGGCAGGCGAGCACGAATGTTGTAAATGTTCAGATTTGGGGTGGAGAGGGAGCAGAGAGAAGGAAAAGGCACTC
>JBBSIX010000146.1:0-8440 GCA_038231875.1 Chloroflexia bacterium
AGCACCTGGGTGGCATAGTCGTCCGACTCCGCTATTGTCATTGTCGTAGGTGAAGTAAGGGTAATGCTGTCCACCGAGGGGGCGGCAGCGCTACCCCTGGCCGCGCCAAAATAACCAAGCATCATCGCACAAGTTAGTGTGATCATCGCTGTTCGGCGCGTGGCCTTTTCGGGGGTACTGTCTGGACTTCTCATTTGCTGTTTTCCTTTCCTGTCCGGCCATTCTTTCCGAGGGGTTCAAGTAAGCTCATAATATTCAGGTTTGCGCCTGATTATCTCAATTATACAAGCCGGAGTGCCTTATTACTAGAGCAGACCGCCCGTTTCGGGGGCTACTTTAGGGCTATGCAGTACAACACTTTAGGGCTATCTCACTTGCCGGCGCCCGGCAGTCTGAGACACAAGTGCATCACTAACGATACAGCCCTTCTATCCGCCGCACCAGCAGGTCCTCTCGGTATCTATGGAGCGTGCGCCTACCACCCTCCACAAGGCGGTCCCTCAGCCCCCCGTCCGTCAGCAGGCGCACTATCGCCCCCGCCAACGCAGAGGGGTTCTCCGGGGCCACCAACAGGCCGTTCTCCCCGTCCCTTATCATCTCCCCCACCACCGGCAGGTCGCTCGCCACCACAGGACACCCGGCGGCCATCGCTTCGAGAGGCGGCAAGCCAAAGCTCTCATAGCGCGTGGGATAGACTAGGCAGTCGGCGGCACGCATCAGCCTCACCTTATCGTCCTCGCTGACGGGACCGAGGAGCGCCAGGTTGCCCAGGCTGCCGTTCTCACGACAAATCCGCAAGAGGTGTTCGGCCCCAGCCGGATTTTGCCCCGCAAGCAGAAAAGTGGCATGGGGCAACTCCCTGAGCACAAAGGGCATAGCATGGGCCAGTGTATCATAGCCCTTGCGCTCCTTCAGCTGGCCCAGGAACAAAACATGCGGGCGCGTATAGCCTGACGCCGGCGACACCTCATCGGCAACCGCCCGCACCGCCGGCACGTCAATCCAGAGCGGAATCAAGGCGATCCGGGAGGGGTCCAGGCCTAGCCTCCTCAGCACGCCCACCTCGTGGTGCGACAGGGCGACAAGGCGGTCCGCCGCCCGCAGAGGAAAGTGCATGCAGAAGTTCTGCCAGATAGAAAGCGGTTTGCGGGCATGAGCGCGCAGCAGTTCGCGAACCAGGCGGGCAGGGGTGTAAATCAGCCGGCCAGGGTACATCCGGCCCGCGTAAGGACGCTCGCGGTCGTCCACCAGGAACGGGTCGTGGAACGGACCGACCACCGTAAAGACCACATGCTTGCGAAATGCTCGCGCCCACAGCGTCGCCTGCCAGTTGAGAGGGTTGCGAAGGTGGAACAGGTGGACCACATCGGGTTGGAATGCAGAAAGAGCGCTATACAAGCCGGGGGCGAGCCAGGCCTTGTTTACAGGCAGGCGATGCACCGCCACACCGTCCACCGTCTCATTGCGGCGGCCCGTTACCTCCGAACCGCGCTCCCAGACCGTGAAGGCCGCCACCTCGTGCCCCCTTGCAACCAGCGCACGCGACAGCACAGCCTCCGGCCACTGCCGGAACTGCCTCGTCACCCCCGCCGTTGTAATAATCGCCACCTTCACTACATGTCTACCTTCACCACACGAGCAAAGGCTTGAATTGCGAAGCAGTTGCGCCCGTGATATACAACCCTAAAAATCTTCGTACCTTCGTGTGCTTCGTGTGCTTCGTGTTACCGTATCTCGTCTGCGTTTGGCTCCTCACGCCGCCCCCACTCTACAAATACCTCAACACTCTATCCAGCACAGGGACCCGCAGACCGGCGAACCGGGCCTTGTCCTCCGCGTCCATACCGCCCAGCAACCGGAAAGCTACGTAGAAGACCACCACCCCTGTGCCGATCATCAGTATAGTCTCGGGCCAGTCCGGCGGCAAGTAAACCAGAAAGGGGAGCAAGGCCGCGCTCATAACAGCCGAGGCAACGCCCACCCTCACAAAGAACGCCCCCGGAAAGCGCAGCCCAATCCGGCGCTCGGCGTACAAAAGGGCCACCAGCCTCGAGACCAGTCCGGCGCTCGCCGCCGCCAGCGACGCGCCCACCGCCCCTAAAGAGGGCGCCAACAGGAGGAGCATCGGGATACTTATAAGGGCGGCCAACCGCGCGGTGATAACCGCTCTATAGTCCTCGTACACCATCAGCACGCTGAGCGTCACCGAGATCATAGCCTCACCGAACAGGCCCACTGCCAGTATAACCGTACAGGTCACCACTTCCGGCAGCTTGCTCTGCGTCAGCACGGCGTCGCTCCCCACCTGCCCGAAGAACAGCTGGAGCAGGTTGCGCGAGGTGAAAATCAGCCCCAGGGCGGACGGCAGCAGCGCCAGCACTAAAAACTTGGTGATAGTGGCATAGGCCGTTCGCAAGCCTTCTATGCGTCCTTCCGCGTACAGGCGGGCAAAGAGCGGGGTCTGCACGCCCGTGAGGGGCACGACGAGGGCGCGCAAGAACTGCTTGACGAAGTTGTAAGAAAGGGTCAATATCGCGATGGCCGCCCGGCTCTCAGGAGGTGATACTATCAACAGGCCGATAGCCAGCACCAGGAAAGGCCGGTCGTAGAGGGCCGCCGTCCAGTTGATGAGATAGTTGAGGCCGGCGAAAGAAATCAGCCGGCGGCGTAACGAGCGAGTGGAGGGGAGCTTCACCGAGGCGGCTCTGGGGTGAGGTTCGAGGTCCATGTGCCGCAGCATCCGCCAGGCTTGCCACAGCGAGAGGCATACGGATATGAGGGTGGTGACAAGCAGGGCGAATACCGCGCCCACCGGGCCCGACCCCGCCAGCACGAACCCCGCCGTGAGCACAGGGCTTACCACCACCGCCAGCACATCGAGCGAGTTTGTCACCTTCTGGCGAAAGTGGGTGTACAAAAGCTGGATAGATACGTCGGAGAGCGCCCCCAGCACGAGCAGCGCCCCCACCATCATCAGCAACAGGCCGCCGTAGTCGCCCAGCTTGAAGCTGTCTATCCAAAAATCGGGTGCAACCGCCAGGGCCAGTATCAGCAGGCCCAGCACCACCCCTTTCACCAGGCCCACCCACAAAAGCAGCTGCACGATACCCCGGCGCCCATAGCGCATCTCGATTTCGGGGTAGAAACGGGGCAGCGTGCGCTCGATGCCCAGGTCGGCCACCAGGCCGAACTGGTTCAGCAGGGCAGTTGCCACCGATAGGAGCGCGTATCCCTCGTTACGCAGCAGGCGCACGGTGACGATGCCGGCCACGAACGGCAGCAGCAACTTGAGCGGAAAGAATGCCACGTTCCAAAACGCCGCACGCGATGCCCGCTCGACCAGTGGTTTAGGGTTCTTGCTCAACTATCGTCGCATTCGAGATTTTGCGCGGTTCTGCGCCCTGCGCCGCATGTTCCACCCTGACCTCATCAATCTGCACGCCCAGCGTTCGCCCGTCGCCGCTCGCGCCCGCCGCTTTGGGAGACCAGGTGGGGACCTCTATGTGGAGCAGGGCGGTGCCGCGGTCAGGTTCGCTTTTGGGTATACCCGGAGGAACCGCCACTGAGTAGTCGGTGAAGTCGCTGCCGAGGGGGATTACCACCCGGCCCAGTGGAGTGTCGTCCAAAGTGAGGGTGACTGTCAAGGGCTGCGTCCTGTAAGGCGCCTGCCCCTCAACGGGAGTTTCCGGGCGCAAGCGCAGCACGATCTTCGCGCCGTCGTATGTTTTGCTATCGGCGCTCGAAGGCATCGGCACGCGCAAGATTGCCTGGTCGCCCGTCCAGCGCCAGAATGGGGCGCCCGGCGCGACCTGCTCCGCTTTGTTGAAACCCGCCACCATGAATGGATAGTCGCCGGCGCCGATGTCCAATTTGAAAGGCAGCGCAGGAGCCGGCGGCGCGCCCGACTGCACCCGGTATATACCCCAGGGCAAGTACGACCGCGATACGTTGAACGGTTTCTGGTTGTAAAGCTGCTCGAACTCCGGCACGTCGTACTGCCAGTTGCCCACCGGCTCCAGAGACAGACCGCTGAAATGCACTTTGCCTCCATTCGCGCCCATCATCATGTACACTTCATAGCCGTCTCGCTGCCAGCGTTTTACGATGCCCTCCACCACTTTATCGTTGAGGTTCGGGTAGGCACGCCACAACACGAAGCTCTCGATGCCGTACACAAATTGCAGGGGAGTAGCCACCAGGTTCGGCTCGTCGCGACCGTCGCTGAACAAGACCACCGTCCTGGCGGGGTGCTTGAATCGCTGTGCCAACTCGCTCAGTTGGGCCACCGCCCCGCGCTCCTCAACATGCGGGATGATCACGCGGGAGGTGTACAGGAAGAAGGCGGCCAACCCAAATATCACCAGCCAGGCGAGCGATGCCCCCACGATCCGGGGCCGCAGCCGCGACCAGAGCCATTGGCAACTCCACCCGGCCCCCAAGATAAGCGCAGGCAGGATGATCGGCACGTAGCGGCGCATCGTGTAGATGTAGTGGGCCTCAGTGTACGTCTCTTGCAGGAACACATAGCTCAGGATGAGCAGCATTCCCAGGAAAAGTCCTGTGCCCGCAGCCAGCCGCCCCCAGATCCAGCGCAGCAGCCCAATCGCTCCCACCGCCATGCCTAGAGGCGAGAGGTACCAGCCTATCCGTAGCAGGTTGAAGCGGCTCCCCAGGTCCACAGGCGCGCCGATATAGCTCTCCCATGTGGTGAACACGGTCTGGGGGATCGACTTACCCGCATTCGTGTAGTTCACGTTGGGCTGCCAGGGGGCGATGGCGTAGTTATATAGCAGATATGCGCCCACGAACAACACAAGCGCTCCCACCCACACCCACCTGTACCGAGCGGCCAACCTCTCGGCTCCCAGGCCAATCGAGCGCAGGCGCGGGTAAAGGCGGTCGAGGGCCACCAGCAATCCCACCCCCAGATACAAGGCGAGCAGCAATGGCCCCCACAGCCGCCGCACGTTCTGGATCACATTGTGGTACACGTCCAGCGTATACGGGAAGGCGAAGAACGCCAGATGCACCATATAGAGGGTCAGCATCGCCGCCAGGCTGCCCACCAGCCAGGTGTGCGCCTGGCGCCAACGCCGTGAAAGCCGCCAGTAAACCAGGTAAAAGAGCAACGGAGCCAGATAGAAGATGAAGTCGGGCCGCGCCAACGCCATTTCGCCAAGGGACACCCCCGCGAGCAAGCCCCAGAACCCGGCCCAGGGGCCGCGCGCGTCCGTCTCCTGCGGGGTTTCATATGGCACATCGCGTTCGGCGGAGTTCGGCATGGGCGGCTCTCTTGTGAGTTGCACCATACGTAGGAAGGCCAACAATGAGGAGAACACCAACACCTGCATAATCACTTCCGACACAGGATACCGAGCGAACCACACCGTCACCGGGCATAGTATCAACAGCCCCAACGCCACCAGTGCAGCCCCCCCACTAAAGGCCCGCCTTGCGAAGAAGTAGACCGACAGCACACCCAGAAGGGCCAGCAGAGGTGTAGCGTACAGCGCACCCCAGATGCCGAACAGCCCGTACATGAGGCCGATCCAGACCGGAAAGAGCGAGTAGTGTTGCGGCAGCACAAGCGCCGCCTTCTTGTCCAGTACGTAGAAGCCGGGCATACGCAAGCGGTCTAAAGTATAGCGGTCGCGGCTCATCCCCTGCAAAAGCTCGTTCACCTCGCCGGTGTCGTTGTTCAGTTCGCGCATCAGGGGATCGCGCTGCAAGATCGCCCCGGTGCGGCCCAGCGCCACGCCTGCGTTCACGTACACGCCCGAATCGAGCGCGCCCCTCAACATCTCAGCCGGCCTCGAAAAGAGCGCACCGGCCACCAGCAGGAGCACGGCCAACACCCCCATCTGCAAGCGCGACGTGCGCCGCTCGGCCCCACGACGGGGTATGGAGGCGGGGGGTTTGACTATCGCCAGAGGAGACGAGAGAAGCCTGCCGCCCATCGTAACGGCCACGATCAGGCTGAAAACCGTCACCAAAGCCAACATGAGCCATGCCGAGAACAGCCCCACCTCGGCCAACAAGAAGCCCACCAGCCCGGTGAGCAGAAAGCTGACCAGTACCACCGTGTACAGCCACTCGTCGCGGCCCGCAAAGGCATGGCGGCGCGGCGCAAGGGAGGCCACGGCGTTGACAACCACAGCCCCAGGCACGTACAAGAGGAAGGCCAACAGCAAGAGACCTATCAAGAACTGAATTATGTCAATCGGAGACAGAGAGGTTCCTCACTTCGCATGCGTTTCGCGCAGCCTGTAGCTCCAGCAGCAATCGCTCGGTCTGCGCGGCTATATGCTCCCAGCTGAACTCGGCGGCTTTGCGGGCGCCGTTCGCACCCATCAGCCGGCGTTCTTCGGGGTGCTGCGCCATCCAGGTGATAGCCTCGGCCAACTGCTCTACATCGCCGGGCTGCACGGGCATGCCCGTTTCACCCTCCACTACTTTATCAGGTATGCCCCCCACCGCGCTCGCCACCACAGGCAGGCCGTGCAACATCGCCTCGAGCGTGACCAGGGAGCTACCCTCAAACAGGGTCGGGTGGACGAACAGGTCCGACAGGGAGTACAGGTTATGCAGTTCGACGTCGCTCAAGCTCCCCGGCAAAGACACGTGCCGGCCGAGCCGGAGCTCTGCAACCAGTGCTTCGAGCCTGGACCGTTGCGAGCCGTCGCCCACCAGCACCCAGCCCCAGCCATCTCCCAACGCCGCGCGCGAGCGGCCAAGCGCCTGTAGCAGGTACTCGAACCCCTTATTCTCCTCCAGCCGGCCCACGCTGATCCCTTTCAGCGTACCCGACGCATGCAGGTAGGGCCAACGCTCCATCAGAGCAGCTTGCCGGCTACTGTCCTCCATAGCCCTGATTTGCACAGGGTCTACACCGTTCGGTATGACCACTACCCTTTCGGGTTGCACGCCCAGCAAGGCGACCAGCTCGCCCTTCATCGAGTGGTCTGTGGCGATCACACGGTCTGCGGCCCGGCAACCGGCCCGCACCCACGCCCTGAATGGGGTGTAGGCCAGCCGCTTGAGCGGATCGCGCACCTTGAACTCCTCCATACCTTGTGGGTTAGCTACCACCGGCACGCCCCACCGCCCCACATCGCGAACGCCCCAGGTACATAGGCCCTGCGCGTAAACTGCGTCCAGCATCTCCTTGCGCGCCATCGCCTCAACTCGCAGGCCCATCTGCTCGACAAAGAGGCGGTAGTTGGTCAAGCGGGCAGGTATGCCGTTGGGAGGCAAAGGTAAGCGGCCATAGCGCACCGGATGCACCGTCAGCCGCCCCCGAAGACTGCCCTCATCTGCGCGCAGAGGCCGGCCTTCGGGCAGCGCCCTTGTAAACAGCGCCACGTCCACCCCCCGCAAGAGCAGATGGCGCGTGAGCGCGGAGGCCGCCCGCTCAAGGCCCCCATAGCCGTGCTGTGGGAAAACAGCCCGCACGCAGTGGCCGACCTTCATCTCTCGCCACCCATTGTCGCCAACAATCGCCTGTAGAGACTTTCCACCTGGGCGCTTACGTTGGCCGAAGCAAATTTGCGCTCTGCCGCCGCCCTCGCGCCACGTCGCAGCCTGGCGTTCAACCCAGGGTCTGTTGCCGCCTGCCGTATGCCCCCCGCAAAATCGGCCCGGCTCTCCACAAGCAAGCCACTCTCCCCGTGCCTGATAATATCGCCGGTGCCCCCCGTGTCGAGGGCCACAATCGCCGCCCCAGCCGCGCAAGCCTCCAACAGCACACGGCTGAGAGGCTCCTGCCATGCCGATGGAAAGAGCAGGGCAACCGCCTTGTGCATCAAAGCCGGCACAGCGTTGTTGTCAATCCAATCATAGAAGCGAAAGTCGAGGCCCCGATCTGCGGCCTCGCGCTCTATCCGCTCGCGCAAAGGACCGTCTCCCGCGATTACCACCGGCAGCCGCACTCCCGACCGCGCCAGGGCCTCCGGCAGCATCCACGCCCCTTTGTTTATATCCAGCTTCCCAACGAACAGCAAGTAACGGCTCTCCGCAGATATGCCGTTGAGGGGCCAGGCCCCCATGTCGCGGTCTACGCTCGCCAGGTCCAGCAGATTCGGTATGCAGTATAGTCTGCTTTTCGGCACGCGGCCACTGTCGGCCAGCTCCCTCTCTACATACCGGCTCACGGCTATGACCGCATCGCACCGGGCAAGCCGGCGGGCGGCGAGCAGGGTACTCAACCAACGGGCGGCCGGCAAGGGCAGCCGTGATCGCCGTGAGCCGGTGTGAGCGGAGGCGCACCTGGCGTAGTCCAGCAATCGCCGGCAATTTCGACACTCGAACGGCTCTCCGTCTCGCCCTGTAAAGAGGCGAGTGCTCACCGGGCAGAGAGGCCAGTTGTCGCGCAGGGTAGCCAGGTATACTACCCCGGCTCCCCTTTTGCGGGCATACGTGGCGGAAAGAGAAGCGGCCGGCG
>JBBSIX010000147.1:0-8391 GCA_038231875.1 Chloroflexia bacterium
CAGGGGAGGCATCAACATGGCTGCTGTCGGCGCGGCGGCCCGCACTATTCACAAGCTGGCCGAGGCCACCCCAGAGGGCTTCGGCAACCTGCGCTTTGCCGCCGCCGCCAACTGCCCCCCGCATGTGCCTTTCTTTCCGGCTTCTTATTACGAGGCAGACTCGAAGAACGGCGGTCGCCCGGAGTTCGGCTTGGCTCTGGAAGCCGCCGACCTTGCCTTTCGTGCCTTTGCAGGGGCCGCGACCCTGGACGAAGCGCGCAGCAATCTGTTGGGGCTGCTTGAGGAGGAGGCGGGCAAGGCAGCGCAGGTGTGCGTGGCTCTCTCTGTGGAGCATGGCTACTCTTTCACCGGCCTCGACATCTCGCCGGCCCCGCACCCCGACCCCGACAAGAGCATAGCCGGCGCACTTGAAACAGTGATCGGCGGCCCCCTCGGCAGCCCCGGCAGCCTGGCCGCCGCCGCCTTTTTTACCGGAGTGCTCAGGCAGGCCGCGACGCAACTGCCCACCGTCGGTTACTCCGGCCTGATGCTGCCCGCTCTGGAGGACAGTATCCTGGCCGCCCGCACCGCCGAGGGGCTGGTCACGCTCGACACCCTGCTGCTGCTGTCCGCAGTATGCGGCCTCGGCCTCGACACGGTGCCTCTGCCGGGCGACGTGACTGAGCGGCAGTTGGAGCGGATTATCCTCGACATGGCTGCCCTCGCCGTGACGCTGGACAAGCCGCTCACCGCCCGCCTGCTGCCCGTGCCCGGCAAGCAAGCGGGCGACCCTGCCGAGTGGCCGGCCTTCCCCTACTTCGCTAGGGGGCGTGTCATGGCCGTAGCGGGGCAAGCCGAACCGCCTGCCCCGGCTTCGGGCCTGATGAACAACGGATACGTCAACTTGTTGTGAGCCGCTTTATGCGGCTTTGAACCAAACGCCTCTGCTTATTGTGATGTTAAGTAGAGAGGCCGCAACCAACAGTCAGATGGGCAGGTGTACAGTTGACATGCAAGCACGCTTTCTGCTAAACTGTGGGCAAGTTTTTGCCGGCTGAACCTCTAGCCCAGGGGCTAGTGTTTGCCGGCAGTGGGGCATACACCCGAAGAAGCCAAGAGCAACGTTCTACCTTGCCGGTAACGCCCACTGAGTAGCTCTGTATGACGGCACATCTCTGTATATATGTCGCTCAAATAGTCATCATCTATAAACCGTGCCGTGACGACCCAAGAAGGAGGAAACACCCTGGACACTCAAACTACTCAACGCAGGAGCCGGGGCAGCGCGCGTGGCGGCAATGCGGCTGTTTCGGCTGACATGGCCGCCCTCATGAACCACTACCCGGAGAATATGAAAGAGCCGGACGAGTTGCTGCGCGTCGAAAACGTCAAGACCTATTTCTTCACGGAAGATGGAGATGTCAAGGCTGTAGACGGTGTGAGCCTCAAGGTGCGCCAGGGCGAGACGCTGGGCATCGTGGGAGAGTCGGGCTGCGGCAAAAGCGTCACCTCGATGACGATTATGCGCCTAATCGCCAGCCCCGGCAAGATCGTCGAGGGTGAGGTGTGGCTGCGCGGGCTGAATATCACCGACCTCAGTGAGGAGGAAATGCGCCACATCCGGGGCAACCGGATGTCTATGATTTTCCAGCAACCCACCTCCTGCCTCAACCCTGTGTTCCGCGTGGGCGACCAGATTTCCGAGTCGCTCATGCTGCACCGCAATTACACCAAGCAGCAGGCTCGCCAGCGCGCCATCGAACTGCTTACTATGGTGGGCATACCCTCGGCTACCACCCGTGTAGACACCTACCCGCACGAAATGTCCGGCGGTATGTGCCAGCGTGTGATGATCGCCATGGCGCTGTCCTGCGAACCGGAACTGCTGATTGCCGACGAGCCGACTACGGCCCTCGACGTGACGATCCAGGCGCAAATCTTGGAACTGATGCGCGACCTGAAGAACCGCTACAACACCGGCATCATCTTGATCACGCACGACCTGGGCGTGGTGGCGGAAATGGCCGATGACGTGGCGGTTATGTACGCCGGCAAGATAGTGGAAGAAGCCCCGGTCAACGAACTGTTCGAGGACCCTAAGCACCCCTACACTCAGGGGCTGCTTGCCTCGATCCCGGTGCTGGGTGAAGTTAAAGACAAGCTGGCGGTTATTCCCGGCTCGGTGCCGTCGCTGCGTAACCTGCCGGTCGGTTGCCGTTTCGCCAATCGTTGTCCTTTCGTCATGGATATTTGCCGACAGGAAGAACCGGGACTTATACGCATCAGCGAAAGCCATACTGCACGCTGCTGGCTGTACTCTGACGACATCGCCAAGAACGGGCAAGCAGATAAGCCCGCTCCTAGAACCAGCGACGGCGTAGGCGGCCCTGAATGGGCCGTCGGATAACCCGGAGTTCGGCGCTGCCTTACGTAATAATATCCGATCATCAATTACCCCTAGAGGAGCACCTTTCATGAGCGACCAGGAAAGCACACAGTCACTCAAGGCACCTGAAGACTTGGGCACGCCTACCCCCACCGAGCCTGGGGCCGACGGCTCGTTGATAGGCTCAGGCGGAGCCGCCACGAGGGCAATGGGCGACATACCAGCCCCTCTGAACGGCGGCTCCGGCCCCGGCACCGTTGAGATACAAAACGGTAGGGGTACGGTTAATAGTAACGAAGTAATGCTGGAAGTAGACCGCCTGGTGAAGTACTTCCCAGTGCGCGGTGGACTTTTGCAGCGCACCGTCGCCTGGGTGAAAGCAGTGGACGACGTTAGCTTCTTCATACGTCGCGGTGAGACGTTAGGTCTGGTGGGCGAGTCCGGGTGTGGTAAGACGACGGTGGGGCGCACCCTGCTGCGGCTCATCACGGCTACCAATGGGCAGGTGCGCTTCGAGGGAGAAAACATCTTCGACATGCGTCCCAACGCCCTGAAAAAGGCGCGCCGCGATATGCAGATCATCTTCCAGGACCCTTTTTCTTCGCTGGACCCACGTATTCCCATCGGCGAGAGCATCGGAGAAGGGTTGATTGTGCATGGCATAAAGGGAGCTGAGCGCCAAGACCGCATCTACGACGTGCTGGCCCGCGTGGGCTTGCTGCCGGAGCATGCAAAGCGCTATCCCCACGAGTTCTCCGGCGGGCAGAGGCAGCGTATCGGCATCGCCCGCGCACTCGCTCTACGCCCCAAGTTCATCGTGTGCGACGAGCCGGTGTCGGCCCTTGACGTGTCCATCCAATCCCAGGTACTCAATATCCTGAAGGACTTGCAAGTCGAGTTCGGGCTGACCTATCTGTTCATCGCCCACAACCTCAGCGTGGTGGAGCACATCTCCGACCGAGTGGGCGTTATGTACCTGGGTAAGATGGCCGAGCTTGCACACCGAAACGCCCTGTTCGCCGGCCCGCAACACCCCTACACGCACGCCCTTTTGTCGGCTATCCCCATCCCCGACCCGAAGATCAAGCGCGAGCGCATCATCCTCAAAGGCGACGTACCCTCGCCGCTCAACCCGCCCACCGGCTGCCGCTTCCACACGCGCTGTTGGCTGGCGCAGGATATTTGCAAGCAGCAAGTACCGGAGTGGCGCGACGTGGCCCCTCCCGGCCAACTTGAGCACTTTGTGGCCTGCCACTTCGCCCCTTTCAGCAAGATGCCCCTACCAGGCGAAAGCAATACCCTCATCGGTGCCGACGACACGATAGTAGTGCATCACTAGAGGCAAGACTGGGTTAAGAGGCGGGTTGCCGGCTGTGCAGCCCGCCTTTTTATTTGTGCTGATGGCTAACGGCGAGGCTATAACTGCGGATTATCTCCTCGGCTTACGGCGGCAAGGAAATCCGTTAGGAACATCTGCACTTTGCCCTCGTCGCCTCGTTCATCAAACCACAGCGCCACCGACAGCGACCTGCAAGCGACCCACCAGTACAACCGCGCCGCCAAACCATCTGCATCGACAGCATCAGGGCTGTACACCTCAAAGAAGCTTGTCCAGTCGCGCTTTGGGACGTACCACCACAGGAGCAGGCTTATGTCGCGCATGGGGTCCGCCAGGGCCAGTCCATCCCAGTCCACCATATACAGCCTGCCACTGGTCAGTAGGATATTCTTGTAGTTCGGGTCGGCGTGCGTAGGCACAGGAAAAGGCTCGTACAAACATGCCCCCTGCTCAATGAAAGTATCCATCGCCCCCAGCACTTCATCACTCTCGAAACGAGCGTGTGTCGCCCCTTCGAGCCTCCGGGCTAAATGCTCTATCCGGCGGCTGATCTGCTGCTTACCTGGGGAATGGTCAACTTTCAGTAGCTCTGTTAACTCTTTATCGCTCTGATATGCCTTGACAAACCTTGCCAACTCAGGAAGGTGGCTGCCGAACCAGAGCTTCTTGGGATATGTACCCTCGATCCTCTCCAGCACAATAAACGTCTGCCCATCATGGCTGCCCGCCACAAGCAGGCGGGGTGCTACCTCAATCTCGCCCAGTCTCCTCAGAGCAGGGAACAAGCGAGGGGACACAGCGAGCTTTACGAAGACCCCCATGTCTGCCTGTTATGCAACGTAGGCTCGTCCTTCCATCCCATCCGTAGCCGGGCGTACCGCCCAGTCGCCCACACTCAGGTGCTGTTCCAACAGTTGCATCACAAGGTCGTCCATACGGCCTATTTTACAACCTTTTTACAATTCTCTTACTACCGCGTAACCTACCCAGTCCCACATGCTGGTACAATAGGCCTGGGTGTTCTCCTAGAGAGCTTGCAGACGGACGCCTCCTACGTTCTCGCAGGCAGGCACAAGAGAAGGAGTAAACAGGTATGGCGCGAACAGAAAAGCAAATGATCGCCCACCTCCTGCGGCGAGCGGGTTTCGGCGGCAATAACAGCGACCTTGAGGCGTACCGAGCGCTCGGCTTCGAGGGGGCGGTGGACCGGTTGGTCAACTATGGCGCCGTGGACGATGGGGCCACCGAGCGTGGCGTGGCCGAGATGCGTAAGCAGAACCCCGCCTCCGCCAACGAAAAGCGACCGGAGTACGGCAACCCCGGTCTGGAAATCGCGATCTGGCTGTACAGGATGCTCTCTACAAGGCGGCCTTTGCAGGAAAAGATGACCCTCTTCCTGCACGGCCACTTCACCTCCTCGATAGAAGATGTGAAGAACGCCAACCTGATGTACGGGCAGAATGCGCTGTATCGTCAGAACGCCCTCACCACCGACTTCAAGGCTTTCACCAAGCAGGTGGCCCGCGACCCGGCGATGCTTATCTACTTGAACAACAACACCAACAGGAAAGGCAGCCCCAACGAAAACTGGGCACGCGAGCTGATGGAGCTGTTCACCCTGGGCATCGGCAACTATACCGAGAACGACGTCAAGGAATCGGCGCGTGCCTTCACCGGCTGGACTGTGGTGCGCGATACCGGCCAGTTCGTTTTCCGGCAGGCGCAGCACGACAGCGATCCCAAGACCTTCCTGGGCGTCACCGGCAACCTCAATGGCGATGACGTTGTTGACATTATTTTCAACCAACCCGCCCACACCAAGTTCATGGCGCGCAAGCTGCTCCGCTTCTTCGTGTACGACAACCCCGACGACGCCACAGTAGCCCGCTTCGCCGACATCTATGCGCGCAGCGGCCTGAGCATCAAGGAACTGGTCAGGCAGATATTACTCTCGCCGGAGTTTCGCTCCGACCAGGCCTACTACTCGCTCATCAAAAGCCCCGCAGAGTTCACGGTGAGCGCGCTGAGGGCGCTGTCTCTCAATACCACCAACCTCAAGACGCTCATCGGGGCGTCCCAGGCGATGGCGCTGATGGGCCAGCAGTTGTACGCGCCCCCCAACGTCGGCGGCTGGCCCGGCATGAGCACCTGGATCAACGGCAGCACCTACTATACCCGCGCCAACTTCGCCCAGAGCATCGTCAGCATAGATAACGACTCGACGGTGGACCCGGTAGAAATCGCCCAGGCAGCAGGCAAAAGCACGCCCCAGGAGGTAGTGGACTATTTCCTCGACACCCTGGTGCAGTCCGATACACCGGCCAATTACCGCAGCGACCTGCTGAAGTTCGTGGGCAACTTCTCCAACGCCAAAGATGCCGACGGCAAAATACGCGGCCTCGTCCACTTGATTATGTCAAGTCCTGCCTATCAAGTCAACTAGATAGAGCGCGGTATGCCCCTCCCCGATCTAGTTTCACAGGAGCAAACGAAATGTCCATAACACGACGCGACCTTGTAAAGAACGGCCTGTCCATAGCGGCTCTGGGGCTGGTAGCCCCCTCCTTTCTGGTAAAGAGCGCCTACGCAGTTAGCGGCGGCGGAAGACATCGCGAGTCCGGTGCCGGCCTGCTGACCGGCGGCCAAGGCGATGCGCTCAAGAAGAACATCCTGGTGGTGGTGCAGCTTTCCGGCGGCAACGACGGCCTCGGCACAGTCGTACCTTACACCGACCCCACCTACTTCAGTTCGCGCCCTACGATTGCTCCCAAGCCGGACGAGATACTCAAGCTCACCGGCAGCGTGGGCCTGCACCCGGCGATGAAAGGCTTCAAGGGCCTGTACGACAACGGCCACATGGCGATCATGCAGGGCGTGGGCTACCCCAACCCCAATCGTTCGCACTTTCGCTCGATGGAAATATGGCAAACGGCCCGCCCCGACGTGAAAGAGCCGACCGGCTGGCTGGGACGCTACCTGGACGACGATGATGACGACGAGGAGAACACCCTGCGAGCCATCAATATAGGCAACTTTGTGCCCCGCACCCTCTGGACCGAGACTACCCTGGTGCCATCCATCACCAATGTGGAGAGCTACCAGTTTCGCACCGATGGGCGCTTCCTGGGCGACCCTTCGGCGCAGATTGATACCATCCACCACCTGTGCGAGCATGCCGAGCACGGCCCGGCAGAGGAGTACGTCAGCGCGGCGGCGATTGACGCTTTCGCAAGCTCCGACCTGCTCAAGACGGCGGTGGGACGCTACCAGACCAGCGTGCAGTACGGCAACAACCCCTTTGCTGAGGGCTTGAAGCTGATCGCACAGGTGATCGCCGCCGACCTCGGCACTCGCATCTTCTACATCAGCCTGGGCGGGTTCGACACTCACTCCACCCAGGCCGCCCGGCACGGCGAACTGCTTACCATGCTCGACGAGGGAGTGAGCACCTTCTACAACGACCTTGAGAAGATGGGCAAAGCCGACCAGGTGGCGATGATGAGCTTCTCGGAGTTCGGGCGGCGGGTGCATGAGAACGGCAGCGCGGGCACCGACCACGGCACTTCGCTCCCCATGTTCCTCATCGGCGGCAATATCAAAGGCGGCATCTACGGCAATAATCCCGACCTGACTACTCTGGACCAGGGCGACCTCCGCATGCAGACCGATTTCCGCTCCGTCTATGCCTCGGTAATCCGCCACTGGCTGGGAGCCGACCCCAGCAAGGTGCTGGACGGCAGCTTCAGCGACATCCAGTTCACCCTCGCCAAAACCGGGTAGTCACGTCCAAAGAGCTGCCTTTGACGTATACTATGCATAGGTCGCGGCAACCCTTACTACTGGAGGAAACAAAGTGTTTGAAGGTCTTTTGCAACCAACTCACCTGGTGTTGATACTGGCGGTCGTGCTTATATTCTTTGGGCCGGGCAAGTTGCCCAGCCTGGGCAAAGCCCTGGGCGAATCGGTACGCGAGCTGCGCCGAAGCAGCGTGGAGCCGCTTGAGGCCACAGCCCAGGCCGGATCGCCGGCTGCCGCCGCTGCCCCGCTCCCCTCAACTGCGCCCACCGATGAGATGGTGATTCAGCCGGAGCAGTAAACCGGACAGAGTAAAGAGAGTCGCCACCGGGCGACTCTCTTGGCGTAGGTGCGGGGGCCGTGTGCAGAGGAGGCTACATCTGTAGCGTCTGCCGAAAAGCCGCCAGCGCGTCCACCGCAGCCCCCACTGTAGGAAAAGTCCGCAGCGTCACGCACTGCCCGTCTATAAAGAGCGACAAGAAGAAGCGAGCGCTCGGCTCCTCCACTATCCTCCAACCGGGCCGGTCGGGGTCAACGTGCTGCACACCCAGGTATGCCTTGAGCCTACCGAGCCGCCACAAACCGAGGCGGCGACTCCGCCCCCACCCAACTACCCCACCGGTGAGGTATTCGTCGGGGTCGCCGTCCCACTCCGGCCTGTACTCCGGGTGCCACTGCACCGCATCACGCAGTGTGTCTTGAGCCAATTCGTCTCACCTTCCACCTATGGGTGCACCTTCTTGTACCGGGACGCCAACTTCCCACCTCGCTCCCGGCGCTCACCAGGCCGGCATCCTGGTGATTGGCCACATCTGAAGCTATGATAGGCCATCCTGCCGGCGAAAACAGTACATACCACAACTTGTCATTCTGAGCCTGAATTGGCACAGCC
>JBBSIX010000148.1:0-8364 GCA_038231875.1 Chloroflexia bacterium
CATCGGCATCGTGGCCGGGCTGGGGGCTGTGGCCTTCTACTTCGCGATACAGTGGTCTACCGACTTCTTCCTGGGCACGCTGGTCGGCTACCAACCGCCCGCGCCTGTGGGCGAAGGCTCCACCGCCATAGTACCCATTGGAAAGCCCTGGTTGCTGCCCATCGTCACAGCAGTGGGCGGCCTCATCTCCGGCATAATCGTCTTTACCCTGGCGCCCGAAGCCGAGGGGCACGGCACCGACTCGGCAATCGAGGCAATCCACCACAAGGGAGGGCGTATCCGGGCGCGTATCCCACCTATCAAGCTGATCGCCTCGGCCATCACTATCGGGGCCGGTGGATCGGGCGGGCGCGAGGGGCCGGCGGCACAAATCTCCGCAGGGTTCGGCTCGCTCCTGAGCCAGTGGCTAAAGCTCGACACCCAGGACCGCCGTATCGCGGTGGCGGCGGGCATGGGCGCGGGCATCGGGGCGATCTTCCGCGCGCCGTTGGGTGGGGCTGTGATGGCAGCCGAAATCTTGTACATACACGACCTTGAGGTGGAAGCGCTCATCCCCTCCTTGATCGCCTCTATCGTGGGCTTCAGCATCTACGGCGCTTTCTTCGGCTACTCCCCTATCTTCGGCGCACAGCCGGGACTGTCGTTCGACCACCCTGTGCAGCTACTCTACTACGCGGCCCTGGGCGTGGCAGCAGGTCTGGTGGGCATCTTGTACGCCCGCTCCTTCTACGGCATCACCGACATGTTCCACCGGATGAAGCTGCCTAAGTGGCTCAAGCCCGCCATTGGTGGCCTGCTGGTGGGCCTGCTGGCCCTGGTGCTGCCGCAGGCGCTGCACATGGGCTACGGCTGGGTGCAAATCGGCATGACTCAGCAACTGCTCGGCCTGCCTCTATGGGTGGTGCTGCTGCTGCCGTTCGCCAAAATCCTAGCAACCTCCCTCTCGATAGGCTCCGGCGGCTCAGGCGGTATATTTGGGCCGGGGATGGTGATCGGGGGGATGTTGGGCGCATCGTTCTGGCGGCTGGCTCACGGCGTGCTGCCTCAGATGCCCGCCGGTCCTGCGCCGTTCGTCATCGTGGGAATGATCGCTCTGTTCGGTGGTATCGCCCACGCGCCGTTGGCAGTAATGCTCATGGTGGCCGAAATGACCGGTAACCTGTCGCTGCTGGCCCCCGCTATGGTGGCAGTGGCGATCTCTACTGCCCTGGTGGGCAACAACACGATCTACCGCAGCCAGCTGCCGAGCCGCGCCAACTCTCCGGCCCACAAGGTGCGCTTTAGCTTCCCCCTGCTTGCTTCGCTGCTGGTGCGTGATGCGGTAAGCTCTCCCGGCCCGGTGGTGCGTGACGACGCTACCGTGAGCGTAGCCGAGGCCCAGCTATCGGCGGACGGGGCGGGCGGCCTGATCGTGCTCAACGAACGCAACGAGTATGCCGGCACGCTGTCTCAGGAGCAAGTAGAGAGGATCCCACCACCGGAACGAGGCATGATGCGCGTCAAGAGTATCGCCGACAACGACACGCTGACGCTCGATCCGAACCAAACGCTGGATGTGGCTCTTGAGAGTATGACCGAGCAGGGCATGAGTTGGGCGCCCGTAGTGGAGAACCGCCGTCCGTTGGGCAGGTTGGTGGTTCGCAATATTGTGCGGACCTACAAGGCTACCCTGCAACGCAGCGTGCGTCGCGCCACTGCCCTCACCTCCGACACCGTGATGTTTGAGGTCCACCTGGGGCAAGCGTCTCCTCTGGCCGGGCGCACCTTGCGCGAAGCTACCCTACCGCCCAACACTCTAGTGGTGTCGATCAGGCGCAGCGGTGAAACGATCTTCCCCCGCGCCACCACCGGCCTGAAAGCGGGGGACGTTGTGATGGTAATGTCGGAGCCTGCAAGCGAGCCGGCCCTACGCACCTTCCTGGAAGGCCCAACAGGTGAGGAGGCGGTCGGTGCGAATTACGAGAGGGGAGCGGGAAAATAAAGAGGGGATAGTTAGGCACGCGCCCCACTATCCCCTACACAGGAGTTCCCTTGCGCCTCTAGTTCGCCTTCTTCGCCTCGCTCAATAGCTGCTGCACTACCTGCTCGTTGTACTCGTAGTTGCCTTCGCCAAAGTGACTGTAGCGCAGGTGGCCTTTGGCGTCTATGAAGTAGAGGGCGGGCCAGTAGTGGTTGTCGTAGGCGCGCCACGTCTTGAAGTCGGGGTCCATCGCGATGGGCCAGATCACGCCCTGTTCCTGAGCGGCGTTCTTGATATTGTCCGGCACGCGCTCGTAAGAGAACTCCGGGGTATGCACGCCGATTATCTCCAGCCCTTGGTCCTTGTACTTGTCGTAGAGGGCGCGCACGTGCGGGCGGGTGTTGCGACAGTTGTAGCAGCCGAAAGTCCAGAAGTCTATCAGCACTACCTTACCCTCCAGTCCCTTTATCGTGAGCGGCTTGCCGTTGGCCGTATTGAACCAGCCGGTGATGCCGGTTATCTCCGGGGCCGGACCGAGGTCCTGCAAGACGATGGCAGGCTTGGGCGCGGCGGTAGGCGGCACGGCAGTGGGAGGCACGGCAGTAGGCGGAGGGGGAACCTCTGTGGCTGTGGGCGCGGCGGCTACGACGGCGGGAGCCTGTGCTTCTTGACCTTGTGGGGCTTGCGCTGCCGGAGCTTCTGCTACCGGAGCCTGAGCCTGGGTATCGGGCTGCGAGGCAGGGGCGTTAGCCGGAACCTGAGCCACGTTGGTGTCGAGTTTGCCGAGTTCTTTGTCCACTGCATCTTGCCTTTCCACGCTGGTCAGAGTATTGCTCCAACCTGGAATATAGCGGGTAGCCATGTCTTGCAGTTTCGTATCGAAGCCGAACAGGATAGCTGCCGCCGCCAGCACGGTGAGTGCGCCGAACAGCACGCGGATTTTAGCCGAGCGCGGGGCGAATTTCTTGGCACGCGCCGCCAGACTGCGAGCGCCGTAAGCAATAAATAACATAGGTAAAGCACCTCCAAGTGAGTAGGCCAGCGTAATGGCAACGGCCTGCGATGTGATCCCTTCTGCGGCGGTCAAGCCGATCACCGAACCCATAATGGGGCCGACACACGGCGCCCACACGAAACCTAGCCCCGCGCCTATCAACACGCCGCCGCCGAATCCTGTGCGCTGCGTGCCTCCCTTGCCCATCCCGGCAGCGCCTATGCGCGTGAGAGGGGCCGTAAGCCGCTCGAATGCGCGCCCAAGTGGTGAGACCAGCATGGAGAGTCCGAACAGCCCAAGTAGGACGATAGAGGCCAGGCGCAGCCAGGTGGCCGGCACAGCCAGCGCCGAGGCCGCAGCCGTTACAAGCAACGTCACCGCCGCGAACGTTATCGCTAACCCCAGCACAATGCCCAATGGCCGCCTGCGCCCTCCGTCCACCGAGGTGGACAGCAGAAAAGGCAGCACAGGCAGCACGCAAGGCGACACAACCGTCACCAGGCCGGCCAGGAACGCGAAAGATAGGAGAACTAACATGCCTCTATTGTACCAATACTGTCTAACAAAATTGGGGCAAAAGGTTACAAGAGTCTTACGGCTCAAGCTACGCCGGGCTGCCACATCGGGTAAGTGCCCCCATACTATCCCTTGTATGCCTCACGCAGTGAGGAATCAGTGCGCCTGTATGACAGTAAGCATACACATGAATCGGTATGGAACAAGACAGAGCAGGTATTCCACCGACGAGAATCATGCTCCACTGGCTGATTCTTCGCTACGCCCCTCTCCTCTGAAAGTAGAGGTAGGGGCACGGCGCGCCGTGCCCCTACGGACGCGCACATTTTCATCGGCGGTTGTGGCATGAGGGTCACGATCACTCAGAATGACACTATGCAGTAGCTCCTGTTTCCCCAACAGAATAGCCCAGCGTTGTTCAAACCTCCTTGCTCATCTTACGCAGACATCTTGTAGAGGCCCTCAGTGCTTACAGCCTGGCGAGTTCTACCCTCTTTATCGGCACGCCGTGTTGCTCCCAGTAAAGTTGGTAGCGGGACTTGACTTCGGGGTTGAAGCCTTCCAGGTAGCGTTCGGAGTGGGTTTTGCGGAAGCGGGGGTCGCTCTCCACAAGGGCCAGGATGTTGTCGAACAGGGTAGCGTTGTCGGTGACGAAGCTCAGGAGGCCGCCCGGCACAAGCGCGAAGTGCAACGCGTCCATCAACCGGCGGTTGAGTATCTGCCGCTTGCGCTGTTTAGGGTGCAGGCTGGGGTCGGGGAAGTGGATGTAAACGACGTGGAGCGAGTTTGGGGCGAATAGTGGGTACAGCCACTGCACGGGAGCCTTAATAAAACGGATGTTGTCCAGTCCCAGCGATACCCCCAACTCGACCGCCGCTAGGAGCGACTTGCGGTTGCTGTCCACGCCCAGGAAAAGCTCACTCCGGTTGCGTTGAGCCAAACCGCACAGGTACTCGCCGGTGCTGCAACCTATCTCCAGCGAGAGCGGGCCGGCCCTGCCGAAAAGCTGCTCCGAAGTCAGCCGGGGGAAAGCGCCGGGGTTGTGGTACAGGTCTTCCGTGCGCCACTCAAGGAGATATTTCCGCAGCGTTTGCTCGTCGGGTGGGTTCACTTTGACCCTACGCATGAGGAACGATTTTCTAGGCATGCCTCTATTCTACATCTTTACACGCAAGCTGCCTGCACGCTGCCTTGCCCCCTAAAGAGAAGCCTCCGGCCTCCGCGTATGCCGGACTAGTCTACACTCTTGCACCAAGCGGGTATAATTCAACACTAAGAGCTTAGTCTCAACCGTCGAAACGCAAAACTACCCACAAAGGAGAGGGGGACAAAATGAGCAGGATAGCTTTTGTAACCGACAGCACGGCAGGTATACCGGAGGACCTTGTAAAGCAGCACGACATCACCGTAGTACCCCTACAGGTGATCTTCGGCACCGAAGCGTACCGCGACGGGGTGGACCTCACGCAGGAGGAGTTCTTCCGCCTGCTGAAAGCCGCCAAAACGCTGCCCACCACCTCTCAGCCGGCGGTGGCTGATTTCGAGGAGGCGTACAAGCGGCTCCTGGACGATCCGGACGTGACCGGCATAATCTCGGTGCATATCTCCTCCAAACTGAGCGGAACCTACAGCACGGCTGTGCAGGCCGCCGAGAGGGTCGGGAAAGGCAGCGACAAAGAGATCGCGGTGATAGACACCCTGTCGGCTTTCATGGGCGAGGGGCTGATGGTCGTGAACGGGGTGCGCGCCGCCGAGGAGGGCAAGAGCCAGGAGCAGGTAGTTGATCTAATCGAGAGCATGGTTCCCAAAGTGAGGGTGCTACTGCTGCTCGACACGCTGGAATACTTGCAAAAAGGCGGGCGCATCGGCGGGGCGCAGGCGTTTGTGGGCGGCCTGATGAATATCAAGCCGATACTGCAACTGAAAGATGGCGCCCTTGAGCCGCTTGAGCGGATGCGTACCCGGCGCAAGGCGATGGAACGATTGGTGGAGATAGGGGCCGATGCGATGGGCGGGGAGCCGTGCCAGGTGTGCGTCGGCCAGGCAGAGGCCGAGGAGGACGCGCAAACCCTCAGCCGCATGATGAAGGAGAAGATGAACGTCGCCGAGGAGTTCGTCAGCCAACTCAGCCCTGTGATCTGCAAACACACCGGGCCGGGAGTGCTCGGCTTCGTCTACTATCCCCTGGAGGACTAGGCCGTTCTATGACAGTTATCCTGGTAGCCACCAACAACCCCGGCAAGCTCGCAGAGTACCGCCATCTATTCGGGGCGCTGCCCGATATGCAGGTGGTGTCGCCCAACGAAGCCGAGGTGTGGATAGAAGTGGCCGAGACCGAACCGACTTTGGCGGGCAACGCCTTGCTCAAGGCCCGCGCCCTTTACCGTGCCCTCCCGCCTCAGGCCCGTGCCGAAGGTTGGTGGGTGCTAGGCGACGACAGCGGCCTTGAGGTAGACGCCCTAGGGGGCGCGCCCGGCGTTCACAGCAACCGCTGGGCAGGCCCCCAGGCAGGCCCGCAAGATCGCAATCGTCTGCTGCTCGAACGCCTGCCGGCTGTGCCTGATGAAAAGCGCACGGCCCGCTTCCGGTGTGTAATCGCCCTGATCAATCCAGAAGGTGAGGAACATCTGGTAGAGGGCGCCGTGGAGGGCCGCATCGCCCACGAGCCGAGAGGCATCGGCGGCTTCGGCTACGATCCCATCTTTGAGCTGCCCGGCGGGCGTCGCATGGCCGAACTCTCCCCCGACGAAAAGAACAACATCAGCCACCGGGGTGTGGCGGGGGCAGAGGCTCTGAAGGTGATTCGGGGAGAGTTGTGAAAGGGTCCGCCGGGCACAACCCACGCGCCGGCGTTATCTGAGCATCATGCGCTTGACCAGATCGGCGGCCTCGCGAGTAACCACGTTGGGGCGGTTGTCGTTCATCGGCACGATAGTCAGGTCGGCGCCCAGGTGCTGGGCTAGGGCCAGGCCGGGGTCATTGGTGTCCATCACGGCCACTGTGGGGATACCCCGGTTGATCGCCTCGCCAGCGAAGCCGTGGTCGGCGATCACCAGGTCGGGCAACTGCTCCAGGCCGTCCAACATTAGCTGCATGGGCCGCGAATCGTGTGAGTGGAGGGCCGCGCAGGTGTCGGAGAGAAAGGCCACGCAGTTGACGGAGTCGACCAGATGTACATGGTCGCGGTCCTCAAACTGGGTAACGATCTGCCCTCTGGCAAGGTCCATCACATGGCCGCCGTGCTCGCGGAAAAAGTGAGCAAGCTCAGTGTAGCAGTCCATCATCGAACCGGGGTGGCCGGTGGCGAACAGGATGCTGCCGTGCATGCGAGCCGTGCGCTTAATTGCGTCGGCCATCGCCTTCAGCCCTTTGCGGGTGGAGGAGGGCGAGATATAGCCTCGGCCTTCGGTATAGCCGAGGTCCTGCGAGCACTTGGTGATGCCGGCTATTATCTTGAGTACCTCCTCGGCCTCAACTTGCCTGGACTGCACGTAATCTATGACCATCTGGATGCCGAAGGTGACATAGGGGTCGCCGTTGGCGAGGCGTGCGGCGGCGTCAACATTATTGAGGCGCGAATGGCTCAGGTCAGGCCCTGCCAGCCGCAGATTGGTCAGCTTGCGCTCGATAACCTGGTTGCTAAGAGCCATATCCTCCCCTGGGGCGCTGCTGGAGATGCTTTCTGTAACAGCCGGTAGCGAAATGTTCACCATAGCGCGATTTTAGTCTAAGCCTGCCGGTTCTCTTCTGTTTTGCACATCCCCTTTTATTATAGACGTCTGCAAGAACCTTGCCCAGGGAGAGCGTTCAGGTGATTACCCACATCGTAAGCGATGCTTGATAACTCTGCCGGCAGGCGAGGAAATACTATACCTTGTCATTCTGAGTAATCATGACCCTCATGCCACAACCGACAATGAAAATGTGCGCGTCCGTAGGGGCACGGCGCGCTACTATTTTCAAAGCAGCGTAGCGAAGAATCAGTCGGTGGAGCAGGGTAGTTAGCAGCAGAGTACCTCCCTGTGTAAGGTATGGCACTTTTCAGCCCAACTGTCATGCCAACGTACTGATTCTTCGCTGCGTTCAGAATGACAAGGCGTAGCATGTGCTGTTTTCGCCGGCAATATGCCTTATTATAGCTTGAAATCTGGGCAGTCACCCGGAGCGCCTACCTTGACACTCATCCCTTGTGCCGATATATTGCCCACTATGAGCGATCCAACAATAGAAGACCAAAGTAAAGAGTGGCGCTTCTACCACTCGATAGAGGTGCGCTTTGCGGATATAGATATGTTCGGCCACCTGAACAACGCCAAGTACTTGACCTACATCGAGTCGGCCCGCGTAGCCTACTTCACGGCGGTCACAGGCCAAACCAACCCGTTGGAGTTCAACATGACCGTCGCTAGCGTCAAAATGGATTTCCTCCAGCCTGTTTTCTACGGCCAGACTGTGTATATTTACACTCGTGCCGGGCGCATCGGCAACAAAAGCTGGACCTTAGAACACGAGCTACGCAACAGCGCCACCGGCGATCTGCTGGCCGTCGCCTCCACCGTGAACGTCTACTTCGTCCACAAGACGGGCCAAAGCATGCCTATCCCGGAGGAGATTATGCAAATGCTGGAGAGGTTCGAGGGAAGAAAGCTGAGGAGCTAGCCGCCGGTTCAGGGCAGGTACGACGTAGGCCGCTCAGTACCATAGTAGTTATCGTAAATGCGCCTGCACCATGCTCGTACTGTATAATGGACCTGACGATGGGTCACGTGGGAAGGATAGAATGTACCTTGATTGCTAGTTTAGAGTAGCGCGTCCAAGCGCCAATCCTATAGGATGGATGTTAGCAAACCAACCATCTAAAGGAGCAAGCACATGGACGACATCAATATTATAA
>JBBSIX010000149.1:0-8201 GCA_038231875.1 Chloroflexia bacterium
CACTTACATCTTCACATTCCGATTTGCTCTTTCTCAACTCTATACGGTATAGTAGTAGCATTATGGGTAAATATATGCCATTGGCAAAGAGAATCAAGGAGCTGCGCCATGCGGTGGGCCTTACGCAACAGCAACTGAGTTTGGAGAGTGGCCTCAGCCGCTCTTACGTTTCCAGGTTGGAGATGGGCGATATAGCCCTTCCTTCCAGGGCAAAGCTACGCGCCTTGGCAACTGCTCTGAGTGCGAGCCTCGACGATCTTTTGCAGGCGGCCGGCTTCCTCGACAGTGTAGCCGACCAGTCAGACCTGCCGGACATCAAAGCGTACCTGCGGCGCAAGTACGGCATTTACAATCCACAGATGTTGCAGGCCGTTGAGACCATAGTGGCAAGCATGCAAACGGCGGAAGCCGAGTCGCCGGACTACAGCATCGGGAGCAGTATTGTGAAAGCTGTAAACCTCGATGACATGGCAGAGATGGATGCCATGCCGGGCGGCAAGCGTGGCATCTAGCCTATAGGTACCGAGATGCCCCTCTAGGAATTGGTACCCTAAGTCGCACAAGAAAGTACCATTATCCCATAGGCATGGAGCGGCCAGTGAGGTAAGATAAGGGAGTAAGAAGTGTTCAAAGTTACAAAATTCCTGCTCCTCCTGGTTCGAGGCCCCGAAAGGGGCCTCTTTTCTTTTCTCCGGCTCGATGCGTAAGTATTCGCAGAAGCCCATTTACTCCAACTAATTCAAAGCAGGATTATCGGGTGATTACCCACATCTCAAGCTATATGTGCTACCTTGTTGGGAAATAAAGAACTACTATCCTTTGTCATTCCTCACTTCGTTCGGAATCAGTGCGCCTGTATGATAGTAGGGCTGAAAAGTGCCGTGCTTTGCACTGCAAGGAAGGTACTCTACCCCTAACTATCATGCTCCACCGGCTGATTCCTCACTACGTTCGGAATGACAAGGGGTAGTATGGAGGTGCTTGCCCGCTGTGGCAGCATAGCATAGCTTGATTAGTTGGAGTCAATGGCAGAAGCCTTGCCCCTACAGTTCATCCTTTACGAGTCCTCTATCCCAAGTGTGAACGCTTACAGCCCAACTGAGGCTAGCCAACGGCTGTTTGGTATGGTATATTGCATCCTAAATATCGCTCTCGGAACTTAGAGATTAAGCCGCCAGGCCCCATAGCTTTGCGGTCTGCATGCACTGTTTACGGCGCCGTTCCATGGGAAGAGTTGTGTACTAGATGATAGATGACCGCATTTTCCTCTCACCGCGCGCCAGAGCCGTTATTCTGTGGCTCACGGCGGCAGTCCTACTGCTCTTCTTGTGGGAAGTGCGTACTATCCTCACGCCTTTCATCTGGGCTATCGTCACTGCCTACGTACTCAACCCTGTAGTCATACTGCTGGCGAGAAAGACGGGCCTGTCCAGGCGAGTCTGGTCTATCCTGTTCTATGTACTGTTGCTGGGCTTGTTGGCCTGGGGCCTGAATACGCTGGTGCCGATGATCAGCCGGCAAGTAGCCGAGTTCATAAGAGAGTTGCCGGAGCACTTCCGCGAAGCGGGGCGGCTGCTCAACCAAACGGAAATCGAGGCGCTCGGCGTGAGGATCAACCTGAACGCCTCCAACGCCGAGCTCAGCCGGCAACTTACCGAGCTTTTCTCCCAGGTGGGGCGTAATGTGTTGCCCAGCGCGCTGCCCCGCGTTTTTGAGAACCTCCTCAAGCTGCTCGTATACCTCGTCTCTACCTTCTTCCTGCTGTTGGAGGCCGACCGCATAGGGCAGATGATCTATAACTTCATTTCGCCCACCGCCCGCAAAGAGCTTGGCCCCTGGTGGGACCGCATCAACAACGTGCTGGGGGCGTACATACGCGGTCAGTTGTTCCTGGTGTTGTTGATGAGCAGCGTCACCTACGTGGGTCTCACCCTGCTGGGCGTGCGTTTTGCCCCTCTCCTCGCTATTTTCACCGGCCTCGTCGAGACTTTGCCTTTCATCGGCCCCTACATAGCTGGGGGTACTGCCGTGCTGGTGGCCCTCACCCAGGGCTATACACCCTACGGCTGGTCTCCCACCACGCTGGCGATAGCCGTAGCGGTCATGTACACAGTGCTGCGCCAGCTTGAGGACAACCTGGTGATGCCGTTCCTCATCGGCAAGCTCACGCATTTGCACCCCCTGGTGGTGATTTTCGTGGTGCTGGCGGGGGCCGCCCTGGGGGGTATACTAGGGTTGCTGGTGGCTGTGCCGCTCACGGCCACGCTGAAGATCGTCGCCGCGTACCTGTATGGGAAGTTCCTCGAAGACCCGCCGCGCACCCTGGCGATGATAGAGCGGGACGACGGCTGGGAACGCATAGCCGCCGAGGTCCGCGAGGCTGCCTTGTTGAGCAACACACAGGGCGCATCGAGGCCGCGCCTTCTCCTATCGGTGCCGTATCCGCCCGAGGCCCTGCTGGACCCTTTGCAGTTCCCCAGATTGCCGGCCCTTCTTTCGGAGTTGCACAGCAACGCCCTTATCCTCAGCGCCAACGCACAACTGCTGCGGCTGGCGGAGGAGGCAGGCATCGGCATCTACCAACCTGAAGAGGTCGCCGGTGCAGGCAGCCCTCCCGACGACCCGGACCGAGTGGGTGGGGAAGCCGGCGCCGACCTGCGAAAAGGTGTGGCGGTGTGATGCGGGCCGGACAGCCGGTGGAAGTGCGCCCAGCCGACGAAGCCGACCTGGAGTCGTGTCTCGCCCTCGACGACAGCTACACTGCTACGCACACCTACCAGATGGAGATAATCAGAGGCGAGCCGGGTTCTGTGCCCTATAACATGAACACCGCCGTCGTCACGCTGGGCGAGGCGCCTCTCAGCGTTATCTTCCGGCTGGTAAAACTGCCCAGGGCGCGCAAAGTGTTCGGCCCCATCGCCGCATCTCTGAGGGACAACAACGAGACGCTGCGACTTTCGCGCCTGTCGGCCTGGCAAGCCGCCGACCTGGTGTTGGTGGCCCACCGGGGTTCCAAGCTATGCGGCTATCTGGTGCTGACGGTGGTGCCATCATCGGGCATCGGCTGGATAAGCTCGCTGGTGGTCGCCAATTCAATGCGCCGGCAAGGGGTCGGCTCGATGCTGCTGGCCTCGGCCCGGCGCTGGGCACGCTACGGCCAGGGAGCCTCCAACGTGAGCGCTTTTATGATGGAGGCGACTACTAAGAACTACCCCGCCGCCTCTTTCTGCCGCAAAGAGGGTTTTACCTTCTGCGGATACACCGACTACTCGTTCTCCAGCGGCGACACTGTGCTGCTGTTTGCGAGCCAGGTAGTGATCTGAGCAAGCGCAGGCCTCACGCGAATGCCGGTTGAGCACTCAAAGGGGGCTCAGAAGCCGAGCAGCTTGGGCAGCCATACGCCGAGCAGGTAGCCTCCCAAACCGGAGACCGCGCCCACCACAACCACTTCGAGCGCGCTCTTGAGCAGCGAGATTTTCGCCAGGTTGCCCCGCACCAGGCCGATAACCGCCAGGGTAATCACCGTCAGCACGAGCGATGTGGGGAAAGCCGTTTCAATGGGCAGGAAGAAGTAGGCAATCAGAGGCACAATGGAGGCCACCATGTACGATGCGCCCATGATGACCCCTTCGCTGATGCGTACCGTTTCGGGGGCCACTTCCAGGCCCAACTCCTTCTCCACCATAGTCTTGGCAAAGGCTTCGGGGCTGCGGGCCAGCCGCTCGGCGATCATCCTGGCGTCCTCCGAGTTGACCCCATCGTGCTCCAGGAGCACCACCAGTTCTTCGACTTCGTACTCAGGTCGCTCACGCACCTGGGCAAGCTCTACTGCCACTTCGGCCAGCTGCACCTGAGCTTCGGCCCGGCCCGCCAGAAACTCGCCCACGCCCATCGAGAGCGCGCCCGCGAAGGCCTCGGCCAGCCCCGCCACTATTACAGCTTTGACGCTGCCTGTGCCGCCGGCCACCCCGCTCACCACACCCAGGGGCACGAGCAGGCCGTCCAGAGAGCCGAACACAAACTGGCGGATGCGCCCCAGGCGGGCCACTCGGGCTTTTTCGCCCAACACAGCTTCGCGCTCGGTCCCGGTCAGGCGTTGTTGGGTCTTTTGAGGCGGGGGCGTGGGGAGAGGGGGCGGTTGTGTAGCTTCCATACTGAGTGGGTCCTTTTCTTTCGCGATGTGAATTGTTGTTCGGCACAGTAGCTAAAGACAACAATACCCTTTATCTTCTTAGCATCAGGCATGCCAGACTGGGGCCGGCGAGCTTCCGCAGAATTGAGGGAGAATGTAAGTGTGAACACTTACGGGAGAATTGCTCCTAGTAACTCTGCTAATGCTCTGCTATACTTTGTTCAACAAAGGGCGCTATTACACATCTAACAAGGAGGTCGACAGTATGGCTAAGAACACCGGCAAAGGCAGCCGTAAGGGATCAATCAAGGACCGCACGCAATTTGAAACCCCTTCGGGCAACCACGCGAAGCGTGACACCGAAACCGGGCAGATCATGGATGTGAAAACGAGCGACGACACCAAATTCAAGGGCGTTGCGGAGGAGCCGGACAAGCGCCGCTCCTAGTCTTCACTTCTCACACGCCCAGGTCGTAAAGCTGCTCGAACTGCAAGTCGAGGTCGTTGGTGGCTTGCCACATGGCCGACAGCGCCTTGCGAACGTTGCGGGCCGCGCATGGCGGCAGGTTTTCCTGTGCCGCCAACTCCTTGAGCGCATTGTAGACGTTTAGTAGTTGCTGCTCTTGCTCGGTGAGCGGGTTGTTCATCAAATCTACTTCGGCCATTCGTAACCTCCATATTGTAAAAGCTACTCTAACCCACTACTTTTCACTTTTGCCTATTGCTGGTAATCCTCTCAACTTACTTCACAGGCAAGTCTCCTATCTGGGCGTCAAGCTCACATCATACATCCCAAAAGATAGTAATCGAGTGTCCTCTTGCGGATTGGCGCTTGCAAGTGGAGGCTGTGGGGAGCTAAAGCTAATCTTGTTGTTGCCGGAAGGAATAGTTATGGTAACAGTAAAAGGCGAAGGGTCTTCAGGGCGCAAGGTAATGCCGGCTGCTTCAGCGCCATTCAGTTTTACTTTCAGCGTGCGCGGTTGGCGGATGGCGTAGGCAGTGAATTGAAGTACCGCAGGCACAGGTTCACTGCTCAGGTTCATTGTATACAGCTCGGCCTCGCTGCCTTTTATAGCATCAGATAAGCGGAACACTTTGCCATCGCTCCGCGTTTCGCTTGTTGACCAGCCATTGCCCACATCTAGCGTAAGCGTACTCGACAGGGGTATGGGAAGCGCGGTCGGCACTGCATAGACGCGCATAAGACTGTCCTCATAAAATGGTCTTGGCTTTTTGCTCATGATCCGGCTCATGATTTCCTGGAAGTCACCTTCGTTCCAGCCCGGATAGAGGGCATCTTTATAGAGAACTATGTACCGCGTCTGGTACCGGTTCAGAATCGCAAGCCCCTGGGTCTTGTAGTCCGTTGGCGTTAGCAGGAAGTCTTTAGAGGGGTAGTAATACTGTTGCATATCCTTGGGGTAGTCCAGTAGAAACAACCTGTGATAAAGGCTTGAAGTCTTCATGAAGTTGTCAGGATTAGTCAACTTGTGATCGCGCGCCCAACGCCCTCCGAAGCGTGGCTTATTGTGAAGCACCTGATACATAGTATAGTGGTTCTCACCAAGCCCTTTTTCAGTGAAAGCAGGTAGTTCCAACAGCGAATAAGGTTCTTTATCTTTCGCTATCTGTTTGTAGAATTCCGGCCAAACAGGGGGGTCCATCTGTACGTTCCCAGATGCGGCCATAAACCCGTTTAGCAGCAGGAAGAGCGCCACGCAGAGCGTTCCCCATCTCAGCAAAGAATAGGTATTGCCCTTTATGCTGAACATGGCTGCCGCCCACGCCACCGCCGCGTTTAGTCCAACAGCTACCAATACACCTAGCCCCAGTGTTGCAAGCAGGTTGTATCGCCCAGGATCTCTGCCTATGTTGAGGATCGGCAGATTTTGAATCAGTGCATACGGCAGGGGAACATCTGTTTCTTTGCCGCCTATTTTAAGGTTGGGACCTAGTGCTAGAAGATTGAAGCCCAGGGTCAGCACAGCCCAAGGAAATAGGCTGTTGCGTGTTTTCCCTCCCGTCTTCAAAGCGGTCCAAAGTCCCAACAAGGCCAGAGCATACGCCAAATAACCGGGATTGCCGGTGCCAGGCAGAAAGAAGTCGAACAGATCAATGGCCCGACGGGTGCTCTGATAGCTTACGTTGAGCCATGGCTCTGCCACTGCCTCTTGTATCATGGGCAAGAGCAGGGTTGGGCCGACCAATACGGTATAAACGCCACCTATAATAGCGAGCTTGCCGAATATTCGTTGTTTCTCGTGCCGATACTGCCTACTAACAAGCAGAGAAACAAAAATGAGCAGTGTAGCAAGAACAGCGTGCAACACGTACTGCCAGTCGGTAAACGTTAGAGCGAGCAGCGTCAGCACCGACAGAGCTAAGTAGAGCTTCCATTTTCCTCTATTAAAGCAGGCCGGCTGCGGAAGCCTGCCTGGTACAGGCTGCTCCCAAACAGGCACCCCATGCAACATCCTGAATAAGAATAAGAAGTAGAGTGGTAGCCACTCGGCTGAGACCTTCTCGGCCTGTCCAGCTTGGAAGTGGCCGAACAAGTTGTGGTTGGCAAATGTGAAAAGGGCAGCTCCGGCAAAAGCTGACCACGGATTGCCCACTATGTCTCGAATGAGGAGAAAGGCGAAAAAGACGGTCAGGCATAGAGCGAGTAAGAAAAGCAGGTTGGTGGTTGGTACGTAGCCTATCGTCAAGTTGAACGGTAGGGTGATAAGGCCATTCAACGGGTTAAGAGTATGAAATCTGAGGCTAATGCCTGTGGGATAGTAAATGTAATCGGTGAAGTAAGGGCTACGGTGCAAGTCAAATATTGCGGTCTTTAGCCAGTAGTAGTCCCACAGATTTTCATACCCGTCAACATTACCCCCCAACACACCGGAAGTCAGATTAAGCAGGATGGTGCGCCCGTAAAGTAGAGAGAGCAGAACGGAACCGAACAGCGCCCAGAGCGCACTTATAGATAAGCTGGATAAGTACCCTACCTTAGCAGAAGCAGAAGCTGTCTGCTGCACAACAACCTCAGCAATCGACTCTATCTGGGCCGCTTTCAAACGCTATCTCCCCTTATCAACTTTCTGAACAGGTAGGCTAAAGTGAAGGACTATCCTTGCACTTTTGAACCTCTTATTGCGCGCTGCCCTCAGTACTGCGCCTGCGGCCTATCGTCCACCAGCCGCTTGGCTTTTAGCTCGAACCGGGGCAGCGTGCCGTACTCCTGCCTATCTATGTTGAAGCGCAAGCCCTCATGCGCCTCCGAGAGGTCTTTGGCTAGCTGCGGGTGGAGGCCCACCCACTCGGCCTCCATATCGGGCTTGATCTCCAGCTTGATGGTGATCTCGTCTGTGCCCTCGTCCTTGCGCCAGATATATACTTGAAACTCGTCAATAGCGCTGTACTCGCGGATGATGGCTTCAACGGCGCGCGGGTAGACGTTTGTGCCTCGGATCAGCTTCATATCGTCCCAACGGCCCCTGATGCCGCCTTCATAGATGTCCCAGGTGCGCCCGCAATCGCAGGTGGCGGCGGGCACTTTCATCACCATGTCTTTGCTGCGGTAGCGTATCACCGGGATAAAGCCGCGCCCGAAGGAAGTCACCACTCGCTCGCCCAGTTCACCGTAGCCCACCGGCTCGCCGCTATCGGGGTTTATCACCTCCTCGATATAGTGGTCCTCGATGATGTGCGTGCCGCCCGGCTGGTGGGAGCACTCGAAGATCATGATCGTGCCCACCTCGGTCATGCCCGCTGTATCGCCGGCATGGCAGCCCCACGCCTCCTCCAACTGCTTTTTGGCGGCGGGGATCGAACCGGCAGGCTCGCCCGACAAGATGAGCTTGTCTACCCGGCTATCGCGAGCGAGGTCTATCCCCATCTCCCGCGCCTTCTGCCACATATTGAGGGCATAGGTTGGGGTGGAGGCCACTGTCGTGACACCCATCTCCACGATCTGCTTGATGCGCGCCTCGGTGGTCTGCGCGCCGCCGGGGATAACCAGCGCGCCTATCTTCTCACCGGCATAGTGCAGCCCCCAGAAGCCGATGAACGAGCCGTAGCC
>JBBSIX010000150.1:0-8194 GCA_038231875.1 Chloroflexia bacterium
CTTCATCCAGTCGGTAAGCTCGATGATGTGGCCGCCCTTGACTGCCTCGCCGATAAACTGGCTGTCGAGGATAACAACATCTGCGCCGCCTTTAGAGGCGAAGCCGGCGAAAATCTGGTCGTGCCACTGGCCAATAGGCACGCAAGTCACGTCCACCTCGGCACCTGGGAAGTTCTTGGATAGGTCGGTAAGCGCCTGACATGGCTGCCAGGCGAACCATATAACCGACACCTTGCCGCTCTTGGTCATCCCGCTGCCCGCAGTGGGCGTATCGTTCATCATAGCGCCGCTGGTGGCGGTCGGCTGCTCCATCATGGCGGTGTTGGTCGGCTGCTCTACCATAGTGGTGGCGGTAGGCTGTATGGGCGTGGCGGTCGGCCCGGTAGCGCCGCATGCCGACAGCAGCGGCACTGCCAGCATAATCAGCGCAACCAGGGTAAGTATCCGTTTTGACATTACTCTCCTCCTTATGTAACTTTGGAGTTGTGCGCCGTTGTGATATATGCCGGCACACTTCTAAACTGGTCCTATGTCAAGCTGTCGAGAATACCTCTACTTATAGGAGAGCCTCACCTCCCTTTCGGAATGGGATCGAAATCTTATTCGCTTGCAGCTTGGCTTGCAGCTTCGCTTACAGCCAAAGTGTCGCTCGGAAACGCCTGCTTGCTCACAGTACGACTGCCGGCGTATATGGCGCTACCGTCCTTGCCGGAGTAACGTCGCCCGTTATTGCGAACAGGCGTAAACGGCTGGCTTAAGACCCTGTGGTACACGCTGGCGATGCCTCCCATCACACAGGCATCAAAGCCGTGCGCCGCCACCAGCACCCGCGTGGCGCCGGACGACCAGGGCAGCGCCCGTTCGTCTATCACTTGCTTGATCTTGGGTAGCAAAAAGTCGCTTGCCAGGCTGAGTATTCCCCCGAACACCACAGTTTCCGGGTTGAGTGCGTTGATAAGGTTCGCTAGGCCGATGCCCAGGTAAACAGCAGTCTCCTGCAACGCCTCAATAGCTACAGCGTCGCCGGCTTCGGCGGCTCGCACCACCATCGGTATGGTGAGCGCGTCCAGGTTGCCCCCCGCGTAGTCCGACAAGGCTGTGCAGGCGCCCGCCGCGACCGCCTCTTTTATGCGCCGGAACACCGATCCCTGGCTGGCGAGGGTTTCCCAGCAGCCTCGGTTGCCGCAGTTGCATAGTTGCCCGTCGGGAAGCATGCTCATGTGGCCCACCTCGCCGGCGAAACCTCCTGCCCCCGGCAACACCTGGCTGTTCAGCACGATCCCCCCACCGAGGCCGACGCCCGCGCTTACATACAACACGCTTTTCGCGCCGCGCGCCACGCCGAAGTAGCTCTCCCCCAGCGTCGCCATGTTGGCCTCGTTGTCTACATAAATAGGGAAGCTAAAGTTCTCTTGAAGGATTTTACGCAAGGGGACGTCGCGCCAGCGCAGGTTGGGGGCAAACAGCAGCGTGCCCGAAGAAACGTCCACCAGCCCCGGCACGCCCAGGCCCAGGCCCAGCACCTCGCGGCACTGGTCGCCGATACCCTCGGTCGCCTCACGGATAAGCTCCAGGGTGCGCTCGAGGATAGCCTCCTGCCCGTCACGCAGATCGGTGTGGACTTCCCTGCGCCAGATCAGTTGCACGGCAAAGTTGACGGCGACCACCGAAACAAAGTCTACCCCGATTTCGGCACCGAGTATGCAGCCCGCGTGAGGATTCAGTTCCAGCAGCATGCCGGGGCGACCTGTGCCTATCTCTTCGGCCTTTTGGACCCCTATTTCGGAGATGAAGTGGGCATCAATAAGCTGCTGGACGAGGCTTGAGACGGTAGTTTTGTTGAGGCCGGTAACGGAGGCCAGGGCTGCGCGGGACAGAGGGGAGTGGTCGCGCAGGGCATTGAGGATTATCGAGAGGTTAATCTCTCGAACCAAAGCTTGGTCGCCGGTCCTCGCGTTGAACAAAGGATACCTGCCTCTCTACAATGAGCCAGCCGGTACTGTATTAGTTTGTTGTCCCAACAAACTTTCACCGATGATAGCACATGAATGGGGGTCTGTCAATACTTTTGCCGAGCAATTTTGCGGTTAGTACCTGTTTGCGCGTCAACCGAAACGTTCGGAGTGCGGACGCATAGCGCTGGGATTCAAGACGCATGCGTGGGTGCCCTCCTCCCATGCTGAACGCCAACTAGCCTAAAGTGCTGGTGATTACCCCCATCTTTATACAGAACAACGAGGGCAACCCCAACTGGTCGCGTTCACCTATACTATGCTTTGTCATTCTTCGCTGCGCTCAGAATCAGCCAGTGGAGCATGACACTCAGGGATAGAGCACATGCTCTGTATTATTCCGCACCGCTTCATGTATGTGCCTACTGTCATACTGGCCTACTGATTCTTCGCTACGCTCAGAATTTGTAGTTTAGACTAAAGGAAGGGAAAGGCGGACTATGTTGCCATAGACCGCCCTCTCAGCAGATAATTGAGTATGAACCAACACACTCAGACTGCTGATAAGCAGCTTAACAATCTAAGGAAGTTTCGTCAAGAGGCATACATGTGCTTGGGAAAGGCTAAAGATGCCCTGTTCGAACTGACCGATGCCCTCATACTCACCCGGTCAGCGCCTTCTCTAGCTCATCTTTCCCAGTCGCCACTGTTCCGTCGCCGTTGGCCTTCAGTATACGAAGCCCTGCAAGACGGCACCCCGGACGGCAAGGCTCTTCTGCGGCTGTACAGTGGGCACGTGCCGGCAAGTGTCTGCCCAACCCTGCGTACTCCACGTGTGCTGCTCGCCGGAGACCGTACAGTGTGGGCCAGACCCTTGGCTCGTACTCTCTCCGAGCGCACTTACCTGTACCAAAACCCCCCGCTACCCGGCATGGGCGGCAGACCGGTGACGGCTGGGCACGCCTACTCCACACTCGCCTGGATACCGGAAGATGAGGGCAGTTGGGCTTTGCCTCTTCTGCATGAGCGTGTGGCCTTTGAGGAGAATGCCCTGGACAAAGCGGCAGGTCAACTGAAGGCGGTGCGCGCCGCGTTACCGGAGGGGGTGGCACTGCTGGGTATGTATGATAGCGGCTACGGGTGTGCGCCGTTCGTAGAGGCTACCTCCAGCATAGAAGAGTGTGACAAGATACTGAGGCTTAGACCCAACCTCCGCTTGTTCGGTCCCCCTCCTCCCTACAGAGGACGAGCTACAGAGGACGAGGTCCATACCCCAAGCATGGCGCACCATTCAAACTGAAGGACCCCACAACTTGGATAGAGGAGGACGAACTGCTACTGGTGGGCCAGTCACCTGACATGAGGCAGGGTGCTGGAGTGGAAGATGGGGCGGAAGATGGGGTGGAAGATGGGGTGATGGTACAAGTATGGCATTCGCTGCATTTTAGGACCTCTCCCACACAGGTGATGAGCGTGATACGTATCAGCAGACCCAAGGCTAGGGGAACAAGGCGAGACCCCAAAGCTCAGTGGCTGGCGTGGGTGGGTTACGGTGGGAGAAAGCCGCCGCCTGTGGAGGAGTGGTGGCGCGTATACGGGAGGAGGTTCGCACTTGAGCATTGGTATCGTTTTGCCAAACAGAGACTGCACTGGACCACTCCTCAGTTGGCAACCCCCGCTCAGGGGGAGGTGTGGAGTGAGTTGATGCCCCTCGCCACATGGGAGTTGTGGCTCTCAAGGAGGGTGGCGGCTGACTGTCCACTGCCCTGGCAGAAGCCTCAAAGCAGTGGAAAGCTTACTCCGGGCAGGGTAGCTGAGGGGATGGGAGGAGTTATCGCTACAATTGGTACGCCCACGTGTGCGCCCAAACCTCGAGGTAAATCCCCTGGTTGGCCCACCGGCAAGGCTCGCGCCCACAGAGAGCGCTGTCCGGTACTCAAAAAGGAGAAGAAGCAGCCTAAAAAGGGTAGAGCAAGCCCTCAAGAAGCTGCATAGTTACGCAAACTCCACCCCTAAGGTGTGCTAAGGTGCTTCCCCACCAACTCGGCTATATCCGAGCTACTTGCCGTTAGTCTAAACTACAATCGGAATGACAAAGTGTAGTATGTGCTGTTTTCGCAGGCAAAGTGGCCCATCATGGCTTGAGATGTGGGTAATCACCAGAATAAAGTGCTATTGACTAAGGACGCTGGATATGATAACCTACTCATACAGGGTGCAAAGCCCTGATAGGTAAAATATTTAGTCAAAAGGAGCAAACACATTAGCAGAGATTTTCGTGTAAACGAACGCATACGCGCCCGCGAGATACGCCTGATCGGCGACGGCGGCGAGAACACCTTGATGTTCACTCGCGATGCAATCATGGAGGCCCGGCAGCGCGGCCTGGACCTAGTGGAAGTGGCCCCCAACGAGGTGCCCCCCGTCTGTAAGATGATGGACTACGGCAGGTTCCGTTACGAGCAGACCAAGAAGGAACGCGACGCCCGCAAGACGCAAAAGCAAGTTACCCTCAAAGAAGTGCGCCTCAGCCCCAAAATTGACGAGCACGACATTGAGACCAAGGCGCGCATGGCGAAACGTTTCCTGGACGAAGGCGACAAGGTGAAGTTGACTGTGAGGTTCAGGGGCCGCGAACTGGCCCACCCTAATATCGGGCGCGACGTGCTTGAGCAGGTGCGCCAGATGCTCGGTGAGAACCTCGTGGTGGAAGCGGCCCCCAGGATGGACGGCAAGGCGATGACTATGATTGTATCGGCAAAGCCCGGCAAGCCCGCGCCCCGCCCCCGCGCCGCAGCCGCCAAACCGGAATTGGAACAAGAGAAGCAGCCGGACGCTGCCGGCGCTACGGCAGCGACGGCGGCGGCCCCAAGCTCCCCCATCCCCACCCCAGCGCCCAGTGAGCAGCCGGTGGCTGTGGGCGTTGCTACAGATACAGCGTAGCAGCACACACCGTTCGATGCAAGAGCAGAACCCGACTATGCGCCTCGTGAAGGCACATAGTCGGGTTCTGCTTTGTTTCGTAACCCAACTCGTCAGATAACGATATTCACCAGTCTCCCAGGCACGTAATGCACCTGTTCCGGTGTTTTGCCGTCCAGGTGCTGTTGCACCTTCGCGCTCCCCAAAGCGGCTTGAACCGCCTCGGCTTGTGTGATGTCGGCGGACATTTCCAGCCGGTCGCGCACCTTGCCGTTGACCTGCACAACCAGCGTCACCTTTTCGGCTGCCGCCAGCTCCGCGTTGAAGTGCGGCCACGATTGAGTGTGTATGCTCCCCTCGCCGCCCGAACTGCGCCACAGCTCTTCGGTGATGTGAGGGGCCATGGGAGCCAGCAGCAGCAGCAAGTTGCCGGCCGCCGCCTGGTACGCCGCCTTTTCGGGACCGTGCGCGTCTCGGTAGGCTTGCATGGCGTTCGCCAACTCCATAGTGGCGCTCACGGCTGTGTTGAAGTGAAAGCGCTTTATGTCGTCAGTGACCTTCTTGATCGTCAGGTGCATCTTCCGCAGCAGGTCGCGGTCCGCCTGCGAATAGTCGCCGGGGGCGTGCTCGCCGCCCGATGAGCCGACGACTACCCGGCCCTCGAACAGCCGCCACACCCGCCCCAGGAAGCGGTACATCCCCTCGGCCCCCCGGTCGTTCCACTCGGCATCTTCCTCCGGGGGGCCGATGAACAGCACGAACAGCCGTGCCGCGTCCGCCCCCAGGCTCTCTACCATCTCGTCTACGGGCACAACATTGCCCTTGCTCTTGGACATTTTCGCCCCGCCCTTGGTGATCATGCCCTGGGTGAACAGCCTGCGGAAAGGCTCCTGCACATCCACCATGCCCGCGTCGGCCAGCACCTTTGTGAAGTAGCGAGAGTACAGCAGATGCAGGATGGCGTGCTCCACCCCGCCTATGTACTGGTCAACAGGCATCCAGTAGTTGGCCCGCTGCGGCGCGAAAGGCTCCTCGGTGTTGTGAGGGTCACAGAAGCGCAGGAAGTACCACGACGAGTCGACGAAAGTGTCCATCGTATCGGTTTCACGCCTGGCTGGGCCGCCGCACTGAGGGCAGGTTGTGTTGACGAAGCTCTCCACATAGGTCAGGGGCGACTCGCCGCCCGGCGTGAACTCCACGTCCAAAGGCAGTTCAACAGGCAGTTGCTCCTCCGGCACCGGCACCTCGCCGCACTCCCGGCAGTAGACCATCGGAATCGGCGCGCCCCAGTAGCGCTGCCGCGAGATCAGCCAGTCGCGCAGTCGGTAGATAATAGTGCCCCGGCCCTTGTCCTCAGCCTCCAGCATTTGGATAATCGCCGCCTTGGCATCGGCAGTGGTCATGCCGTTCAGAGGGCCGGAGTTCACCATGACGCCGTAGCCCGTGTAGACCGGTACCGCCGCGCCCTCTTTGTAGACAGGGGCAACAGATGGATCGGAGGCTCCCTCGTCGTTTGCCTCGCCGGAGGCGCTTATCGGCTCAACCACCTGGATAATCGGCAGGCCGTACTTCAGGGCGAAATCGTAGTCACGCTCGTCCCCTCCCGGCACTGCCTGAATCGCGCCGGTTCCGTAAGTGACCAGCACATAGTCGGCTATCCATATCTGGATGCGCTCTGCGGTCATCGGATTCAGGGCGTAAGCGCCGGTAAACACGCCGGTTTTCTCTTTGTCGGAGGACAGGCGCTCGATCTCGGTTTCGCGGGAGGCACGCTCAACGTACTGCTGCACTGAGGCACGCTGTTCAGCTGTGGTGATCCTACCCACCAGGGGATGCTCCGGGGCCAGCACCACGAAGGTGGCGCCGAACACGGTGTCGGGGCGGGTGGTGAACACCGGGATTGTGTGGTCCGTGCCCTCGACGGGGAAGCTTATCTCCGCGCCGGTAGAACGCCCGATCCAGTTGCGCTGCATAGTACGTACCCTGTCCGGCCACTCGTCCAGGGTGTCTAGACTATCCAGCAGGCGGTCGGCGTAGCTGGTGATACGGAAGAACCACTGCACCAGATTTCTCTTGATCACCTCGGCGCCGCATCGCTCGCAGTGCCCGTCAACTACCTGCTCGTTAGCCAGCACGGTCCTGTCAACGGGGCACCAGTTGGCGGCGGCCTCCTTGCGGTAGGCCAGGCCGCGCCGGTACATCAGCAGGAACATCCACTGGGTCCATTTGTAGTAGCTCGGCAGATAGGAAGCCACCTCGCGGTCCCAGTCGTAGACCAGGCCCATCTTGGACAGTTGCTCCTTCATCCTCTCTATATTGTCGGGAGTGCGTACCGCCGGGTGGATGCCGTCCTTGATGGCGGCATTTTCGGCGGGCAAGCCGAACGCATCCCAGCCCATCGGATTCATAACGTTGTAGCCCTGCATCACATGGTATCGTGCTATCACATCGCCTATTGTGTAGTTACGCATGTGGCCCATGTGCAAATCGCCTGATGGGTAGGGGAACATCACCAGCGAGTAGAACTTCGGTTTGTCGGGGTTGGGCTGGGCAAAGTACAGCCTCGACTCCACCCACTCCCTCTGTAGGCGCGGCTCGATAACCTGGGGGTTGTACCTCTCTTGTTTGTTCATCTTGCTTTTCTCCTCTAAGGATCAACCTTCTGTGAAACAAAAAAGCCCTACGTCCGATTAGGGACGAAAGGCCAACCTTCCGCGTTACCACCCTGATTGGCACTGGTATTCAGTGCCCACTCAAGCGCGCTATATCGGGCGCAACCCGGCGATGCTAAGGGCATGAGCCGTTCACAAAGCCGCTCCACGGCGAGTTCGGCGTAACCGCTACACTTGCGGCGTCCAATGCAGAGCTTGCACATCTCCCTGCTCGCTGTATGCGGACCTGCCTACTACTCCGTATCTACACGAATATATTAGCTGTACGCTTGTACAGTTGTCTACCGGCATTATAAAGGTAGAGGACTACTCTGTCAATCGGTCGGAAGTCTGAGGGTGAGGGGCATAATTTAGGCGAACCTTGCCCAACTGGGCAGCCCAGCACAGCTTGAGAGGCGGGTAATCCACCAGAGGATCATGGGGTGATTACCCACCTCTCAAGCGGTTTAAGCAGTGCTAGCCTACCTTGCCGGCGAAAACAGAACATACTACTCTTTGTCATTCTAATTGTAGTTTAGACTATTGGGCGGACCGTCAGGGAAAGGGTTGCACAAAATGGCTGCTAATGTACAATAAAAGGGAGGCCTCAACCCCAATAATGGCCTCGTCGCGGAGCCAATAGTGCCGTGATTTAGCTGGCTGGGAAGA
>JBBSIX010000151.1:0-8176 GCA_038231875.1 Chloroflexia bacterium
CCTTCGGGGTCGGGAAAGAGTACTCTGCTGAACCTGATCGGTACGATTGACAGCCCCACTGGTGGTTCTCTTGAAGTCGGCGGCATCAATGTTAGCAGCTTACGCGGTGATAAACTTGCTAGCTTTCGACGCAAGGAAATTGGCCTTATATTTCAACTGTTCAATCTGGTGTCTGTACTTTCTGCCATCGACAATGTAAAACTACCACTTGTTCCCTACCCTCCAAAAGAGTTCAATCTTGATAGGCACGCAAGAGAATTATTGGAGCTAGTAGGATTAAGTGGGCGCACGAGGCATCTACCGAGCCAGTTGTCAGGTGGAGAACAGCAGCGCGTGGCTGTTGCTCGCGCCTTGATTAACAACCCTGAGTTGCTCCTGGCTGATGAACCGACCGGCAATCTGGACAGCAAGTCAGGTGCAGAACTAATGGACCTTTTCTCTGTACTGCATCAAGAACGGCAGATGACCATAGTGATGGTGACGCATGACCCCTCTATAGCTGCTCGAGCAGAGCGTGTCATCGAATTGCGCGATGGTACGTCGGTAGATACATAGAGCGCTCTGAGCGCTTTTATCTTTCATAGTGCTTGCCGTCACTGGCACGGTTCATGCACCCCAACCTCACGTAACGGAAGTAGACGGAACAATCCCTCACATGGAGGTCGAGATGGCTAAGAGTGCGGCACAGGAGATCATAGATAGCCAGCAGTGGCTGGACAAAGTAGGCGAACCGTTGCAAGGGGCCATTACCGCTCTATTCAAGAGCGGCGGCGAGCCGGGCAAGGTAGTCAAGGACTTGCTCAACGGGGTGTGGTTGGGGCATTCCCTCCACCCGGTACTTACCGATGTGCCTATCGGGGCCTGGACGATGACGCAGATGTTCGACCTGATGAGCATCGCTCGCGGTGACGACCCGGCTCTCGATGCGGCCTCCGATGTAACCCTGGGGGCGGGCATTGTGGCCTCGGTCCCGGTGATCATAACGGGCTTCACCGACTGGTCCGATATACACGGCGAGCGCGACGAGCGCATGGGGCTTGCTCACGGGCTTGTGAACTCGGCAGGTCTCCTGCTGAATCTTATTTCACTTGGCCTGCGCGTGGCCGGCAACGGCAATCGGAGATTGGCGCGCAGCCTGTCGGCAGGAGGCTACCTGCTTAATGGCCTGGCTGCCTACCTGGGCGGCGAACTTGTCTATACGCAGGGGGTGGCGATCAACCGCTCTGCCTGGGTATCCGGCCCCAAAAAGTACACCGACGTGGCCGCAGTAGAGGATTTAGAGTCGGGGAAAATGGTGAAGGTCGAGGTGGATGGCAGGCCGGTGGTGCTTTTGCAGCACGATGACGGCATCCACGCTTTCGAGGGAACCTGCCCGCATAGGGGCTGCGGCCTCTGGGAGGGCAAACTCGACGGCCACACCGTTACCTGCCCTTGTCATGGCTCGGAGTTCGATGTGACCGACGGCAGCCTGATACATGGCCCCGCTACTGTGTCTATACCCACCTACGAGGTTCGTAAGCGCACGGGACGTGTGCAGCTGAGAATGCGAAGCTAAATAAGATAATCGGGTCGGAGACAAAAGGGGAGCGGCAGCAATAGAGACTGCCTCCCCCCTTCTATTTTTGTTTGCCTACTTACTCGGCCCCGTCTCGATAGGGGCGGCCACCAGGTTGCCCCATTCGGTCCAACTGCCATCGTAGTTGCGAACGTTGGGATAGCCCAGTAGGTGCTTCAATACGAACCATGTGTGCGACGAACGCTCGCCGATGCGGCAGTACGACACTACATCTTTATCGGCGGTCACACCCTGCGGCTCATAGATGTTGCGTAACTCCTCGGTGCTCTTGAAAGTGCCGTCTTCGCTTACGGCAGTACCCCAGGGGATATTGCGCGCTCCGGGTATGTGGCCGCCTCGCTGCGCGCCCTCCTGCGGGTAGTTGAGCATGTGGAGCATCTCGCCCGTGAACTCCGGGCCTGAGCGCACGTCCACCAGCGCCTTACCGCTCTTGAGTCCGTTTTGCTCCTCGTTCAGAAGCGCCAGCACCTCATCGCGGAACGCGCGAATCTCCGCATCGCTGCGGGGCTTGGCTCTGTAGTCCGTTCTCGGGTAGTCGGGCGTCTCGCGGCTCATGGGGCGGTCCTCGGCTATCCACTTCCGACGCCCGCCGTCCATGATCTTGGTGTTGGTGTGGCCGAACAGGTGGAACACCCAGAGCGTGTAGGTGGCCCACCAGTTGTCCTTGTCGCCGTAGAACACTACGGTAGTATCGTTGGCGATGCCACGCTCGCGGCAAAGTTCTTCGAACTGTTCGCGGTCAATATAGTCTCGACGCACCGGGTTTTGCAGGTCGGTGTGCCAGTCAAGCTTGACCGCGCCCGGCACGTGCCCCTGCTCGTACAGCAGCACATCCTCGTCCGACTCGACGATCCTGATGCCGGCGTCGTCCAGGTGATCCTGCATCCACTGAGTAGACACGAGAACCTCGGGGTTGGCATAGCCGGACATTCTCCGGTCTGTTGCTTGGCTCTGCTTTGTTTGTGTTTCTATATCTATACCTGTGCTCATTGCTTTTACTCCTTTTCTTGACTTTGTAGCTTCACAGCCACAATGCTATGCTGTGCCGCACGCCTTACCTGTCGGAAGGTGCGCTTCTATTATACACTGTTTTGGCTGTTTTAAAGCAGTAAATTGACGAAACGGCCAAATACAAGTAGAATAGGCGCGTTTACGGGTTACTGCTCCTATCTTCGGACGATCTGCCGCGTTGTAATATTGCAGTCTTCCTATCGACACACACCGTCGTCCGCGCAAACAACCGGCGGGGTAGTCACGTCTTGCGCTGCCTATGACTAAAGTACCACAAATAGATGCACATAACTCTTGCAATTGCTCAACAGTGGCTGTTATAATTAGGCGGTTAGGACTTGTGACTTTTTCCAACACCCCGGCTTGTAAGAAGCTCACAACGTGGTCATCTCTTTCGGGTCTATGTACTAGGTGTGTAGACCTGTAGGGCATTCTCAATAGAACCTGAAGTTTCGATTATCATTTTATCTTAGCAACAGTTAGATCGAGTTGCCGGATCGAACCGGATTATGGAACACTCTCGACTATCAGTGCGGCATGTGAAAGCCGCCTATCGCTCTGGAACAACCGCCGGTGGCCGCCCACAAGGTGCGCCCTGTGCTTTCGGTGCGGGCGAGGGTGTTTTACCGAGCGTTATTAGCTCTCACGTGGCCGGCAAGTCACAGGTAGTACCGGCTGTTTCCGCCGTCGTGGGCACGGCCAAGAAACGCAAGATCGAGCCGTGGCGCTTCGGCTTTGCTGCCCTTGTCACGCTATCTTATGTAATTTTCCTGGTCTTCATGCTCCTTGTTAGCGAAGGCCACCCATCATTCGGCTTGACCGCCCAGCGGGACGCGCAGGGGCTGTGGCGTGTGGAGGAGCTTGCGCCGGCCGGCCTCGGCAGCGATGAGGGGGTGCGGGTCGGCGATGTTGTGGCGGGCGGGTACGATGGCGAGGGCAACGCCGTCAACCTTGCGACGCTGGACGCCAACCAAAGTGATTTTCGCATGGCGAGTACTCTTGTAGTGCAGCCCGCCTCCCCCGGCTCCGGTGTATCATCCATAGTCGTGCAAACGCAAGCTGTTGTGCCGAGCAATCTTGCCCAAAGATTAGGCTATGCCTTGCTCGGCTTGCTCTTTGCGTTTGTGGGCGCACCCGTGTTCGTAAAGGCACGGGAGAGAAGCGCCGCCTCAGCCTTCTACCTGTTCTGCGTGACGACGGCGATCACACTGGCGGTGGCCCCGGCGACACTGTATCTGCGTTCTCTGTGGTTGTTGGCCCTGCTGTTCATCATTTTGATTATCTGGGCGGCTTCGTTTGCCCTGTTCTTCCTCAAGTTCCCAGTGAAGGTCGGCAAGACAAAGTTGCGACACAACACCATTTTGGCTAGCCTGGCTGTAAGTGGGCTGGCAGTCATCCTGAGCTACCTCTGGGTGGTGCTGGGCCATCAGACCGAATATGGATTGGTGCGCGTTCTGGGCAATTTGTACCTGACCGCTTGTGTGGGCACCGGCCTAGCTATTCTAGTGCGCTCTCTTATCGCCGAGAAGTCCCCGGAAGTGCGGCAGCAACTGTTCCTGTTGTTGGGGGGCACCGGCTTCGCTGTTGGGCCAACCCTGCTGCTTGGTGTGCTGCCGTTGATCTTGTTCGGCACTCCTTTAGTGAGCGTGTTCGTCACAGGACTGGCTTTGGGCATTATGCCGCTAGCCTTCGCCTATGCTATCATCCAGCACCAGATGCTTGGGATCCGTAATCTTGTGCGTCGTAGTGTGGTTTATGTCATACTGGGTACGATTATCCTGGTTGCATTCTCGGCGGTAGCGGCGGCGGTGGGCGCTTTACTGCCGGTCGAGTGGTGGAAGAACCAGTCGGTCTTTCTGGGTTTCGGGCTGTTCGTGTTCCTCATAGCTCTGTCGTTCGGTTATATGCAGCGCCGTGTGGAGCGCCTGGTGGACCGCTATATTTACCATGATGCCTACGATTACAAGGAGGCGCTCCTCCAGTTCAGCACGCACCTGGCCGCCGAACAAGACCTCACTGCCCTTGCGAGCAGGCTCGTAGAGCGCACTTGCCTGCTGATGAACCTTAGCTGCGGTGTGCTCCTGCTTACAACGCAGCCGCAGGTGGAGCAGCAGGCAGCATCCGGTTCCTCTTATAACTTACATGACGAAGGAGCGGAGGCCGAGTACGACAGGGCAGTGGCCGCAGGGTTTGCATCTGTTCCTACAGACGGCGGCTCGCCGGCACGTGCTCAACGCTCTAGGAGCGGCGAACAGCATCTGGAACCTTATGTCCTGTACGGCCCTATGGCCGACGCTGTGGTGACCGGCTTACAGCTTGAGTTGGCACAGCTCGGTATCGTAGTGCGTGGGGTGGATAACTCTGCTCCAATCCTCCTACAAACCAGGAGCGGCATTCCTTCTCACAACCTTGTCGGAGAGGTAGAGGAGGCTGTCGAGGCGTTCGAGGGCGTTACTTCATATCTATGCTTGCCCCTGTGGACGCGCTCGTACTTCGTGGGTGTGCTTTGTTTGGGCGGCAAGCGAACCGGAGAAAGATTTACCAAGGATGACCTTTCGCTCCTGAGCACGCTGGGTGGGCAGGCGGCGTTGGCGATTTACAACGCCCAACTGTTCGAGGCACGCGAGCAGGCGCTTCTTGATACGATATCGGCCCTGGCCTATTCTATTGAAGCCAAAGATACTTACACCATCAGTCATTGCGAGAAGATCACCGATCGTGCGGTGGCGGTAGCCCTGGCGATGGGCATGCCCAGGCAGGAAGTAGAGAATATACGCCTGGGTTCGATCTTGCACGATGTCGGCAAGATCGGAGTGCCGGACGCCATCCTGAACAAGCCCTCTCGATTGACTGAGGAGGAGTACGAGATAATCAAGCAGCATGCCCAGATAGGCGCTCGCATAGTGCAGTCGGTCAGGGCTTTGCATGGGGTGGTTCCCATAGTGCGGCATCACCAGGAGCGCTATGACGGTAAGGGCTACCCCGATAACTTGAGCGGCGAGGAGATACCGTTGGGCGCGCGTATTATCTCGGTGGTAGACGCTTACGGTGCCATGACCGAAGACAGAGTGTACAGAAAAGCGTTAGGACATGAAAGGGCCGTAGAGGAACTGCAACGAAACGCAGGCACACAGTTCGACCCTCTGGTTGTCTCCACCTTCATCCGCAGCCTCCAGGACCAACCTACGCTTGCCGAATTGGACTTGGCTCGTTCCTGCCCGATTGCCCTCTCCTAATTCCCTTGCCGGCAGTTGTCTCATAGAAAAGGAGTAGCCTAAACTGGCTACTCCTTTTCTTTTGCCGACTCTGGTCTTACAGGTGTGAAAGGCCCACTTACAACCGTTTGAAAACAAGCGGCTTGTAATTTTACGCAATTTTACGTATTTTTTGGGCATATGTTGCTCTCCCTAAAGGGCATTCGATTGACTTCTTATCTAACTGACTGGTATACTAATCCCGTTAGTGAGAAGGGAGTGTTAGTACCCAGGTACTACGTCTATCCAGGAAGCTTTTCACCTCTCCACTTCCATATAGCACGTAGACAAGTAGTCTACACTGCGAAACAGGTTCGGTACAGCTATTGTTCGACCTTTCTTCGTCGTCACCGAAAAATCACCAGGAGACATTAAGGAGCAAACCAACTATGAATATGAACATTCTCGAAAAACTCTCACGCCAGGCGGTAAAAGGCAACAACATCGCCGGCACCACCAACGTCATGTTCAGCAACGGCTTCATCACCCCGGTGGAGCACCGCTCCTTGAAGTCGCTCTCGTGGCAGATCGCCGCGAACGTGCGCGCCAACGCCGACGGCACAGCCACCATGCTAGACCCTATGAAGGCCGTTCAGCAAGTCTGGTGGTAAAATAAAAGGCGCTTCTTACAGCCGGAGGGCAGCCAAGCAAAGGGCTGCCCTCCGGCTTTTTGTTGCCCTGCGAAAGTTGCTATAATAGCAAAGAAGTCTACACGGCCGGCAGCAAGTGGTTGGCGCAGGGCAGGATAGCCGCGCTGCCCGCCGCTTTCGTGCAGGAGAGGGAATGTGGCCGAGTCCGGCGAGTTGAGCAAAGAGATACGGGAGTACCTTACGGCAGTCAACGAGGCGCTGAGGGCGACGCTGCTGGAGTACGCCCATGTGCTGCCGATGTCGCTCATTACGATGGGCAAGCTGGCGTTGTCGGCTCAAGGCAAGGTGATGCGGGCTGTGCCGGAGATGGAGCAGAACGCCGGCGCGTTGCCGCAAGCCCTACCGCGTTGGCCGCTCTACGTGATCGCCGCCTACAGGGTGGGCGCTGGGGCGAGCAAGGGTCACACCTGGCGCGCAGCCTTGCCCGGCGCTGTGGCGGTGGAGCTTGCCATGGCCGCCGCCGACCTGCTGGACGAACTGACCGACGGCGACCCTAGCCCGGTAGTGGAGCAGTACGGCAGAGGGCAGGCACTTAATACCGCCAACCTGATGCTGGTCATGGCGCAGCACACCCTGGGTAAGCTCGCTGCACAGGGGGGCGGTGAGCCTACACTGTCGGCCCTGTCGGCCCTGGCTGCCCTGCAAGAGATGCTTGTCGAGGCGGCTGTGGGCCAGCATCTCGACATGATGTACGACCGCATGAGCGTAGACGAGGTGACGCTTGAGATGAGCGCGGGCGTGACCGAGAAGAAAGCCGGCGCGCTGATCGCCGGCGCCTGTCGTGTGGGCGCGCGCTTGTCGGGGGCCGACGACAAGGTGGTTGACCTGCTTGCCCGGCTGGGCCGCGAGGTGGGCGGTATCGCCCAGCTAGCCAACGATGTGCAGGATGTACTGCCTCTAGGCGGTATGGAGGGCGGCGTGGAGCGCAAGACCGACCTGCGTCTTCGCAAGCGCACCCTGCCTATCGTCTTTACCCTGCGCGACGATTCGCCCCAGCCGAACGCCCTGCAACGCGCCTTCTCCGCCCCCGGTGCGGCGCAGAACGTTGACGAGGAGGAGCTACGCCGAGCGGTTGTGGAGGCAGGCGGTGTGCAGTTCGCCAACTTGATCATGGAAGTACACCGCCAGACCATCCTTGAGATCCTCGCGGAGCTTGAAGAGACTAGCCCAGGAGCGCGCAGAGCGCTGGCGGTAGTACTGCCGGCTGATGAATATGGCGACGCCGCTTTATCGTCTTCTTGAGGAGATCGCGCCCTTTGCTGTTGAGACGCTGTTGCTTACGCCCCGGCGCTGGGAGAACCTTGTTCGATGAAGATTATTCTCATGGCCGCTGTGACGCTGGACGGTAAGATAGCGAAGGATGCGGGGCACTTTGTAGACTGGACTTCGCGCGAGGACAAGCGGCTGTTCTTTTCGACCTCCAGGCGGGCCGGGGTGATAATCATGGGCCACAACACCTACAAGACGTTGCCCTCGCCCCTACCTGGCAGGCTCCACATCGTGCTCACGACGAAGCCGGCGGCTCAAGAAACAAGGCCGGGCGAGGTAGAGTTCACCGCCGACACACCCCAGGAGATAGTGCGTTCGCTGGAGGAGCGGGGCTACAGGGAAGCTGTGCTGATAGGCGGCGCGCAAGCCAACACCCTCTTTCTCAAGAGCAACCTAGTGGACGAGCTATGGCTGAC
>JBBSIX010000152.1:0-8080 GCA_038231875.1 Chloroflexia bacterium
CTCATGTCGGTTTTCAGTTGTAGCGGTCTCTTGCGTCATAGGTTCCCCTTGGCAACACCGGCGGCTCTCATGTCCCGTCCTACCTTCCTCCTGCCCTGCCGACTACCTCGGCTGCGAACAGGTTGGCGGCATCGGCGGCAGCCTGTAAATCGTGGCGCGTAAGATATTCTACCACGAATGCGGCAGCGAAGGCATCCCCCGCGCCCGTGGCGTCCACCACTCGCTCAGGGCGTCCGCCTTCCCCACGTGTGCGCCGCCGGCCTTCGGCTACCAGGCAGCCGGCCTCGCCCAGAGTCAGCGCTACAATGGGCGCAACCTCCAGCAGGCTTTCGACTATGCCGGCGGGTTCGGTATGTCCGGTGAGCAGCGCGCCTTCTTCTATGTTCGGGAAGATTGCGTCAAACTGTAGCTCGCGGAGCAGAGCGCGGAAGCGCTGCGGGCCATAGTCGGCAATCAAGTGGCCGGGGTTGGGGTCGAGCAGGCAGAAGGCCCCGGAGCGGCGGGCAAGTTGCAGGGCGAAGTGCGCGGCTTCCCTCGGCCCCTCCCGCAGGAGAGAGTAGCCGGTGAGGTGAAAAGCAGCCAACCCCTCGAACCATGCGGGGTCCAGATCGCTCCGGTCTATACGGCTACTCGCGCCTGGGTAGGACCACATGCGGCGGTGGCCGGAGGGGTCAACCATCACCAGCACGCGCCCGGTGGTCTCGCCCTCAATCACGCGAACCGACGTTACTATCCCTTCGCTCTTGAGCAGTCGCACCAGCATCTCGCCGGGTAGATCGCGCCCCACGCTGCCGACGAACCGCACCTCTGCCCCAAGCCGAGCCGCCCCTACCGCGAAGTTGGCCGCCGAACCGCCCGGAAAGAGTTGCAGCGCCTCCGGCCCCACGTCAATCTCATCCGACACCGGATCGTAGCGCACAGTGACATCGAGCAGCATATCGCCCAGCGAGAGGATTTTCAAGGCTCCAGGCTAAACGAAGTGCCGGGGAGCGAGGGCGCGGCTTATCTGGGTGGCGATGCGGGCGTTGTTTTCCAGCAAGGCGCGATTCGTCTGGAGCGAGCCGCCCCGCGTGATCTGCGCCAGGCGATCCAGCAAGAACGGCGTTACGTCGCGGCCCTTCACGCCCTGCTCCCTGGCATCCAGCAGCGCCTGCTCGGTGCCTTCCTCGATATCGTACCTATCCAGGGCCATCTCTTCGGGCACAGGCACGCACACCAGCACGCCGCCCTTGAGACCTATCCTGCCTCGCACCGTGTACATATCCGCCACTTCCTGCGCCGTTTCCACCCTGGCATCAACCATAAGAGGCGGTTGTGTAGTGCGGGTAAAGAAGGCAGGAAAGTTATCCGTGCCGTAGCCGAGCACCGTTACACCGTGTGTTTCCAGCCATTCGAGGGTGGCGGGTAAGTCCAGCACCGATTTGGCTCCGGCGCACACCGTGACGAGGGAGGTGGCGGCGAGGGCAGGCAGGTCGGCGGATATATCCAGGGTGCTCTCCCAGCCGCGATGCACGCCGCCAATGCCGCCTGTGGCGAACACCTTTATACCGGCCAGAGCCGCAAGGTGGGCCGTCGCCGACACCGTAGTGGCCCCGCTCCCGCCCTGCGCCAGCAACAGAGGCAGGTCGCGCAGGCTTGCCTTTGAAATATCTTTGGCCGTGCCCACCCGCTCGCGCTCGTCGTCGGTCAGCCCATAGTATATTTTGCCGTCCAGCACAGCGACCGTGGCAGGGACGGCTCCGCCGTCTCGCACAATTCTCTCCATTGCGACTGCCGTTTCCAGATTGAGCGGGTGGGGCAGGCCGTGGGCAATCACCGTAGATTCGAGCGCCACGATAGGCAGCCCTTCCTGTAACGCCTGCCTTACTTCGGGCGTGACCCTCACCAGGTCACGCATTTGGTCTTGTTGTGTGTTGTTCATGCCGCTAGTATAACACTTCCTTAATCGAGCAACATGGCTCGCACCGTTTGGCCGGCCTCTATATAGGTGACATCCTCCGGTATGATGAGCAGTGCGTTGGCGAGGTGCATCGAAGTGAGGATGCCCGAACCTTGATTGCCGGTGGTGCGAGCCACGTATTCGCCCTCCTCTGTGGTGATGATACCGCGCATGTAGTGCTCGCGGCCACCGCCGTTGCTGAGTGGTTCGAGGGTGCGTGCAGTGATGGTGGGGCGCAGCAGGTCCTGCTTGCCCAGCATCTTGAGCACGGCGGGCCTGCCGAACAGTTCCATACCGACCATGCTGGAGACCGGATTGCCCGGCAGACCCAGAAAAGGCACGCCCCGGCTGCCCAGCCGCCCGAACAAGAGCGGCTTGCCCGGCCTCACCCGCACGCGCCACACCCCGACCTCGCCCATCTGGAGCAGCGCCTCTTTCACAAGGTCGTGGTCGCCCACCGACACCCCCGCCGACGACACGATCAGGTCCGGCTCCAGGGCGAGGGCTTGCTGTAGTTTGGCTGTCAGATGCTCAAGATTGTCGCGAGCAATGCCCAAATTGTGCGGCACGGCCCCCCAGGAGGCGAGTTGGGCGGCTACCGCGTAGTTGTTGCTGTTGCGTATTTTGCCGGGGCCGGGCGCCTGGTCCGGCTCCACCAGTTCGTCGCCGGTCGCCAGCACTGCCACGCGGGGGCGGCGGTGTACCTTCACAAGCATGCAGCCTACCGATGCCAGCACCCCTACTTCCGCCGGGCGCACGATTGTACCCGCCCTCAGCACAAGTTCGCCCTGCCGCACGTCCTCGCCTGCCATGCGTATACTGCCGCCAGGCTCGACGCTGCGGTACAGCAGTACGTCCTCGCCGGTCTTAGGAGACGGGGCGTGGGCATCTTGCGGCAAGAGGTGGGTGTTATCCAGGGCACGGCCTTCGCTGGTATCCTCGAAGCGGATCACAGCGTCGGCCCCTGGGGGCAGCGGCGCGCCGGTCATAATGCGGAAGGCGGCGCCCGGCCCTACAAAATCGCCGGGCTGAGGGGCTGCGCCCGCAGGCATATAGCCGACCACCCTGAGTCGCACAGGGCTGCCGTCGCTCGCGCCCTGGGTGTCCTCTGCACGCACGGCATAGCCGTCCATCGAGGAGTTGGCGAATGGCGGGATGTCTATGTCGGCGTAAATGTCCTCGGCCTGCACGAGGCCAAGCGATTCGCCCAGAGGCACTTCGACGTGGGGAAGGGGAGAGAAGTAGCGGAGGATGTTCTCTCGCGCTTCGGCCACGCTGATGCCGGTAAGAACTATAGATTGATCATGTTGTTGGCTCAATATTAGTTACGACTATATTGGGTGCTCGGCCTACTGCTATTAGCAGGCCTGAACAGACGCAGTTACAAGGCGTTTCTATTGACGCGGGCAAGAAAATCTTCAAGGGTGAGTATCTTGACCAGATCATGGTCAACAATATAATTGCGAAGACCGTTAGCTATGTAAAATTCTCGTTTCGACCAACCTGGACCACCCAACAGCAGATATGCCTGCGTAAAGCGACCCGCGCTTGTCTTGATGGCGTGGATGAGTTTGATAACTTCGTAAGGCACTTTCTCTTCCGCAGTGCCGCTGGTTTGCTGCCATTTAAGAGAAAGTAGAGTTTGGCTGCCATCTTTCCTTGTAATGACAACATCCACAATATGCCTTCCTCCACTTACGCTTTGCCCAATATCCACCTGTGGAGCAAACGTGTAGTCACTGCTTCCGAGGGCCGGGAGCACCGTATCCTCAAGGACCTTGCCTGTGCGGGTATTGCGCGGGGTCAATCCCAAACTCCTTTTACAGCCAACATTTCTTTTGCCGGAGTGCGGTCGCCTGTGCATGAGATCATACGCGGCGCATCGAGAATCAGTCTGTAGAACCCTAGCTCCTCATAGAGCGCTAAAATGCGTTTAGTTGCCTGATTCGATGCAACAACCGGACCTGGATGCCTGGCTAGCCACTCGGCAAGGCGAACTTGATCGTCCCAAGAAAAACCACCAGGGCTATAGCTTGTGAACTCTACATCATAGGGGGGGTCCGCATAAATGAAATCTTCAGGTCTTACTTGTATGCTGGAGAAATCATCCTGAGAAATCTCCCAGCCAGCTAGTACAGAGGTATACAATGTAAAATCATCTGTATAGTTGATGGTTTTGTACTTGCCGAATGGGACGTTGAACTCACCTTTACTATTGAAGCGGCACAGGCCGTTGAAACAGGTACGATTTAAGTAGTAAAAGAGTTCAGCGCCCTCTTTGCTGTTATAGCAACCCGAACGTGTCAGCTCGTTAAAGCGCGTACGATAGCGGTAGAATACCTCTTTATCATTCACCATACTAAGTTCAACTACAAGGCCACGTTTCAGCCATTGATAGAAATTTATCAAGTGGTGATTACTATCGTTCAAGTAAGCGTTCTCAGGGTGCAACCCTAACGCTACAGCCATACCACCGACAAAAGGTTCTACAAGTCTGCGATGCGAATGGCCCTCCCACAAAGGCACAATAGCAGGAATCAACCATCGCTTGCCCCCAGCCCACTTTAGTGGAGGTGAAAGCTCGGTTCGCGAGAGAAAGGATGATTGTGATGCTTGTAATCTCATGCGGGTTACTACTGAAATCGTGCAACACTTTTAGAATCTTCCAGGTTGGCTATATTATAGCACGATATTTCAGCCCCACGTTATTACTTGTGCTATGCCGGAGCCGTTCAATCTGTATGCAGGGTGCTCAAGCACAAGCGTGGCTCAACTGCACGCGAGCGGGGAGGCCAGACCAAAATAGCCGGGCACGTAGCGCATGTCGGTATTGCGGTAAAGCGCTCAACCGCAACCGGCTACCGAGCCAGTTTTCGTAGGTACACATTACTATGAGCCGTTCGGATTGACATGGGAAGCGCCCAATTCCACCGCAGCTTGTACCAGCTTGCATGCAAAAACAAAACAGCCCTCTAAAGAGTAATAGAGAGCTTTGGGGTGGACCTGAGGAGACTCGAACTCCTGACTTCTACAGTGCGATTGTAGCGCTCTCCCAACTGAGCTACAGGCCCATAGGCAACTGCCTGAATGCGAAGCAGAACCGCCCCATACGTGGGTATATGCAGGCTGCCATGCGCTTTGAGTATACCACCGCCTGAGCGGATGCGTCAAGCGATGGCCGGTGGCTCCTCACTCCTACTTCATGGCGTTCGCCAGGTCCCTTATCAGGTCCTCCGAGTTCTCTATGCCCACGCTCAGGCGGATCAGGTTGTCGGGCACTTGTAGAGGCGAGTTGGCGACCGAGGCGTGGGTCATTACGCCGGGGTGCTCGATCAGCGACTCGACCCCGCCCAGGCTTTCGGCAAGCTGGAATAGGCGCGTGCCGTGTACAATCCGCTCGGCCTCGGCCATGCCGCCCCTTACCTGGAAAGAGATCATCCCCCCGAAGTTACGCATCTGCCTTCCGGCCAACTCGTGCTGCGGGTGAGAGGGCAGGCCGGGGTAGCGCACCCGCTCTACGCCGGGTTGGTCCTCCAGGAAGCGGGCTATCTTCAGGGCGTTCGACTCGTGGGCGCGCATCCTCACGCCCAGCGTTTTGACCCCTCGCAGCACCAGAAAGCAGTCCATCGGCCCCGGCACCGCCCCCACCGCGTTCTGTAGGAACTTGAGCCTCTCGTAAGCCGCCTCGTCCGAGGTGACTACCATGCCTCCTATTACATCGCTGTGTCCCCCCAGGTACTTAGTGGTGCTGTGGACCACGATGTCGGCTCCCATCGTGAGCGGCTGCTGCGAGTAGGGCGAGGCGAAGGTGTTGTCTACCACTACCATCGCGCCTCGCTCTTTGGCTATTGCCGCCACCGCCGCTATGTCCACCAATTTCATCAGAGGGTTGGAGGGGGTTTCGATCCACACCGCCTTTGTGCTTTCTCTCATTTCATCGCGCACCGAGGCGGGGTCGGTCATATCTATGTAGCTGAACTGTAGCCCATATGGTGAAAGTACCCGCTCGAACAGCCTGTACGTGCCGCCGTACACATCGTTGGACACCAGGATGTGGTCGCCGGGCGCGAACAGGTACATAATAGTGGTTTCCGCACCCATACCCGAAGCGAAAGCCAGGCCGTACCTGCCGTCCTCCAGCGAAGCCACGCATTGCTCAAGCGCCGTGCGGGTGGGGTTGCCGGTGCGCGAGTACTCATACCCTTTGTGCTTGCCCAACCGTTCCTGCACGTAGGTAGAGGTCTGGTAGATCGGCACATTCACCGAGCCGGTGGTGGGGTCAGGCTCTTGCCCGACGTGAATAGCGCGTGTCTCGAAGCCGTAGTGAGGCTCCTGTGGGGTGGTTGGTTCCCCTTGCGGGTTGTCCGTCATACGTATCTCCTGGATGGTCCTGTATGCTTTGCCTCATTGTAGATGTGCAGGCGAGGGGTGTCAAGCCGAGAGGCGATTGGCAAGTGTTCAGACTTGGGTATGAGCGTAGCGGGGGCGAAATCGTCATCTCGGCTTATCAAGGCCTACCGTCCGCCGCTTGGCCGCATGCCGTGTCTGGATACGCACCCCACCCAATCGCTTGCCAAAAGGTATACAATAGTATCGGACGGCGGTAGTACAGCAGCTGTTACAGCTGTGCCGGCGTTTCTTCAAACAGCGCATATAGGAGGGTATACAGATCAAGGCAACAGAACAGCCCATATTGGACATGACGAACGAGAAAGATGCCCACGTGGACCAGCGCCTGCGCGCTGAGCCTATCATCTGGCTGGCTACCACGCGGCCCGATGGTCGCCCGCACCTTGTGCCGGTGTGGTTCCTCTGGGACGGCGAAACTATCCTCGTCTTCAGCAAGCCCGACGTGAAGGTGGACAACCTGCGCCACAACCCTAGCGTGGCCCTCTCGCTCAACTCACCTACCGGCAGCGATGTGGTGCTGCTGGAAGGGACGGCCTCGCTGTTGAACGCCAGCGAGATAGAAGGTGTGCCGGCCGCATATGCCGAGAAGTACGCAACGCATATGAAGAGGCTAGGCATGAACTCAGAATCTATGGCGAATGTCTACAGCCAACCGATAAGGATACGGGTGCAGAAAGTCCGGGCATGGTAGTAAGGGGTTTTGCAGTCAGCGCCCCAGGAAGGAAAAGGTGAGTTGTGTCGAAAAAACAGCAGTTTGACGCCATTATAATAGGCGCGGGGCAGGCGGGTGTGCCGTTGGCTACGGCTCTTGGAGGGGCGGGACGCAAAACAGCCCTCATTGAACGCTCCAAAGTAGGAGGAACCTGCATCAACTGGGGCTGCACACCTACCAAGACGATGGTGGCGAGCGCCCGTGTAGCCTACCTTGCGCGGCGAGCCTCGGACTACGGGGTGCATACCGGCTCGGTAGATGTAGATATGCAGGCGGTGCGCCGTCGCAAGCGCCATATGGTGGCCGAATTTCACAGCAGCACGGAGGAGCGGATCGCAGGTAGCAAGGGTGTGACCCTCATCATGGGCGAGGCCGCCTTCACCGGCCCCAGGACGTTGGAAGTACACACTGAGCACGGCGAGACGCAGCAGCTTGAGGCCGACCTTATCTTTATCAACACAGGTACGCGCCCCAACATCCCGCCCCTCAGGGGCCTGGACAGCGTACATGCCCTCGACTCGACAAGCATAATGGAGTTGGACAATCTGCCGGAGCGCTTGCTTGTGCTGGGCGGTGGCTATATAGGCCTGGAGTTCGCTCAGATGTTCCACCGGTTCGGCAGCCGCGTGACGGTGGTCAACCGCAGCGAGCGGCTGCTTGGCCGTGAGGACCGTGATGTAGCCGAGGCGGTGGCCGAGATACTGCGCGAGGATGGCATCGAAATCTTGTGCGATACCGATGCGGTGGAGGTTGTGCCGGGAGAGGGCGGCTCGGTTGAGCTTACCGTAAACTCGGGCGGTGAGGAGCGCACTCTGCACGGTTCGCATCTGCTGACGGCCACCGGGCGCACACCCAACAGCGACAGTCTCAACCTGGAGGCGGCGGGGGTGCAGGCCGACAAGCGGGGCTATATAAAAGTAAACGGCAAGTTGGAGACGAATGTGCCCGGCATCTACGCTCTCGGCGAGGCGAACGGCGGACCCGCCTTCACCCATATCTCCTACGACGACTACCGCATC
>JBBSIX010000153.1:0-8042 GCA_038231875.1 Chloroflexia bacterium
CCTGCGCTACGCCTGGCACGGGGCTCACCTGCGCCGGTTATACCTCCACTAAAATCTGTTTTTGCACCCTGGGCGGCCCCCCCCCAAACCTCTTTATTTTGTACTCCCCTTTCCCTCGGACGGCACACCTATTGCTCTGGATAACGTGGCGTGCTATGCGACCTGCATCACACGCTATAATCTCGCGGACAACACCAACGGAGGGACCGATGAAGAACACCGGCAATCTCAACTTGCGCTTGCTTGCCTCTCTTATACTGATAACGGCTCTGTTTCTTAGCGCGTGCGACAACGGCACGCAGGCCACACCCACTACGGCTGCCGACGGGCAGACGCCTACCGCCGGCATGGTGGGGCAAACCCCGGTCGGCGGCGGCACGATGGGCACGGTCAACTATCCCGGCGGCAGCGCCACTCTGAACGGTGCGGGCGCGACCTTCCCTCTGCCGCTTGTCTCCCGATGGGCGCAGGACTACAAGAGCAGCTATCCGGGTGTGAAGATCAACTACCAGGGCATCGGTTCGGGCGGCGGCAAGAAGCAGATTACGGCCAAGACGGTAGACTTCGCGGGCAGCGATTCGCCCCTGGATGACAAGCAGCTTGAGGCTGTGGGCGGCTCCGATGCCCTCCTGCACATACCCTGGACGATGGGTGCGGTGGTGCTTGGCTACAATCTGCCGGGCTTGACCCCGCAGATGCGGCTGGACGGGCCGGCTATCGCCGGCATCTATCTGGGCAAAATCACCAAGTGGAACGACCCCGCGCTCAAGGCGCTCAATCCCGGCCTCGACCTGCCCGATAAAGCTATTGCCGTTGTGCATCGCTCCGAAGGTTCGGGCACGACGGACATCTTCACCGACTACCTGAGCAAAGTCAGCGACGAGTGGAAAAGCAAGGTGGGCCGCAGCACCTCGGTGCAGTGGCCGGTGGGCATCGGGGCGCAGGGCAACGACGGCGTGGCGAACCAGATCAACCTCACCCAAGGCTCAATCGGCTACCTGGAAGCCTCCTACGCCAAGTCGAACAACATTCTGTATGCTTATGTAAAGAACAAAGCCGGTAACTTTGTGGACGCCACCGCCGAGAACGTGTCGGCGGCTGCCGACGGCGCGGTGCAGGCCGGCTTGCCCGCCGACTTGCGCTACTCGATCACAGACGCCAAGGGCGAGAAGGCGTATCCCATCGCGGGCACTTCCTGGGTGTTGGTGTACGTCAACCAGAGCGAAGCCGAAAAGGGTAAGGTGCTGGCCTACTTCATCTGGTGGGCCACGCATGAAGGGCAGCAGTATGCACAGGCGCTGAATTACGCGCCCCTGCCCCAATCGCTGGTGGAGCGCGACGAAGCGCAGATCAAGAAGATGCAGTGCGGCGGCTCGCCTTGCTTGCCGTAGAGACCACTACGGACCTGAGTAAGCCGAGATGCCGCCCTCCCGCTGCGCTCATGCCCCTTCTTGGTTCTTGCTTCGCAATTCAGGCCAATTCATTACGCTCCTCTAAAAATAGAGATTACGAAGAGTAGGGGCACGGCGCGCCGTGCCCCTACGGACGCGCACATTTTCATCGGCGGTTGTGACATGAGGGTCATGATTACTCATACCCCAGGTCCGAAACTCGTAACGCTCGACGAAAGGAGAAAAGATGAACAGTCTTATCCTCACTAACGCACGCCTCATAGACGGCACAGGCTCCGCCCCGCGAGACGGGGCCGCCATCATCGTGCGCGATGGGCGCATAGCCGAGGTACGCGCCGGCGGCGCAGAGGCCGAAGCCACCGGTGCCGAGGTGTTGGACCTGGCAGGCAGGACTGTGCTGCCCGGCCTGATAAACGCCCACTGTCACCTGATGATGGACGCCGGCCCCGATCCGATAGTCTATCTTGAAAAGAACAGCCTGGCGGCAGTGGTGTTGAGCGCGGCAAAGCGGGGCGAGCAGATGCTCCGTGCGGGGATCACGTCTGCCCGCGACCTGGGAGGCTATAAGTACGGCGAGATGGCCGTGCGCGATGCCTTCAAGTCGGGCGAGTGGCTCGGGCCACGCCTGCTGTGCGCGGGCGAGGTGCTTACCATGACCGGCGGTCACGGCTGGTTTTTTGGGTTGGAGGTTGACGGGCCGGACGAAGCGCGCAAAGCCGCCCGCCAAAATCTCAAGCACGGGGCCGACTGCATCAAAATCATGGCGACCGGCGGCGTGCTTACCCCCGGTGTGGAACCGGGCGCTCAACAGCTTACCGAGGCCGAGATACGTGCAGGCGTGGAGGAGGCGCACAAAGCGGGCAAGCTCGCTGCCACCCACGCTCAAGGCACGGAGGGCATCAAGGCTGCGCTCCGCGCCGGCATTGACACGGTGGAGCACGGCATCTTTCTGGACGAGGAAGCCATCAACAAGATGGTGGAGCGGGGGGTGGTGTTCGTGCCGACGCTGGCGGCTCCCTACCGTATCGTAGAGGCGGGCGAAGAAGGGGGCATCCCTGCATACGCGGTCGAGAAATCGCGCCGGGTGATGGATGCCCACCGTAGGTCGTTCGAGTGGGCGGCCTCGGCGGGCGTGACGATAGCCGCCGGCAACGACGGCGGCACCCCTTTCAACCCTTCGCACGACCTCGTTACCGAACTGCGCCTCATGGTGGAGTACGGCATGAGCCCAATGGGGGCTATCCGCACCGCCACTTTCGGCTCGGCGAAAGCGTTGGGGCTGATAGAGGAAACGGGCACGCTCCAGAAGGGAAAGTGGGCCGACTGCCTTATCCTAGAGGCGGGAGCCGACCCTCTGGCAGATATAACGGCCCTGTCGAGGGTGTGGGCGGTAGTGAAGCAGGGTAGGGTTGTGGTACGGCGCAACGGGGAGCAGGCGTAGCCCCTCTAAGGCGAGCGCAAAGCGAGCAAAGCCAGAGCGATATTTGCCGCGTAAGCCAGACCCGCCACTCGGCCGTCCTGTAGCGCCCGCTCTAGATCCTCCAACAACACCCACTTGAGTTGAAAAGCCTCCGCGTCTGGGTTCGTGGGAGCACAGGCTAGCCGCGCCCCCTGCGCCAGATAAAAGCTGCCCGTGCCGAAGCGCCGGTTTGTGCCCACCACAAAACTGCCCAACGGCTGCCAACTATCGCACGTGTAGCCGGTTTCTTCGAGAAGTTCGCGCTGCATAGCGACCTGCGGCTCCTCCCCAGGCTCAAGATAGCCGCCCGGCATCTGCCAACTGGAGCGACCTATACCATGCTTATAGCCCTCCTGGACCATGACACAGCCCTCGCCGTTCAACACAAAGGCGTTCACGTAGTCCCGCGTCTGCGCGATAGGCCAGTCCGGTATGATCCCGCCGTCGGGCAGGCGCACTCGCTCCATTCGCACGGTGAGGAACGGGTGCTGCAACACCGTTTCGCTGCTAAGTACTTCCCAACTTTCTTCAGACATGTCCCTCTCCTCGTCGGTTTGAGCAATTATAGCCGACCATGATCCTTGCCGGCGGTTGCCCATATTTCCATCTAAACCAACCTTCACTGCTGAGGGTCACAAACTGTAGTACACCTTGTCATGCCGAGTATACCTTGTCATTCCGAACGTAGTGAGGAATCAGTGGGTGGAGCATGGTCGTTAGCGGTAGAGTACCTTCCTGTGTTAGGCAAGGTATGGCACTTTTCATCCCAACTGTCATACAAGCGCACTGATTCCTCACTGCGTTCGGAATGACAGAGCGTACTATGTGCTGTTCCCCCGGCATGGTAGAATACGTAGACTGAGATGTTGCTAATCATCAGCCTATCTCGCGTTGCACGCCGGCAAGACCCTCTGGTATAATTTAGGTTAGCTTTTACCAAAGTTTTCATTCAAGAGAAAAGGTGGGTACGATGTCAGGACACAGCAAATGGGCCACTATCAAGCGCAAGAAGGGGGCCGCCGATGCCAAGCGCGGGCAACTCTTCACCAAACTCACACGCGAAATAACAGTCGCCGCCAAAGAAGGCGGGGGCGATACTGAGACCAACTTTCGCTTGAGGCTGGCCGTGCAAAAAGCACGAGCCGAAAATATGCCCCTCGACAATGTCCAGAGGGCCATACAGCGCGGCTCCGGCACGGGAGAGGGCGGTGCCAACTATGAGGAAATTATCTACGAGGGCTACGGCCCCAACGGGGTTGCCATGATGGTGCAGACCCTCACCGACAACCGCAACCGCACCGTAGCTGAGGTGCGCTCCGCCTTCACAAAGGCCGGCGGTTCGCTGGGCGAGAACGGCTCGGTAGGCTGGATGTTTGAGCCGAAGGGGATGGTGCTGATCGAGTCGAAAGACGGGCAGGACCCCGATGAGATTACGTTGGCCGCCATTGACGCCGGAGCCGAGGATGTCAGCGCCAACACGGATGAGGACGGCGAAACGCAGGTGGAGGTAATCACAGGTTTTGAAGACCTCAAGCGTGTGGAGGAGGCCCTTGCCGGCGGCGGCTACTTTGTCTCCAACGCCGAAAGCACCATGATGCCCACCGCCCTTATGACCCTCGACGACAAGGGCATGGAGCAAACCTTGCGCCTCATCGAGCGCCTTGAGGAGTTGGATGACGTTCAGGCCGTCTACACCAACCTCGACCTGTCGCAGGCCGAGGAACTAATGGAAAGTATGAGCTAATCGTGAACGTAGGGTTGTGCTGCGCGGGCTTGCACCGCCGGCTGCTTACAACTCCACGCTCGCACTTTGCGATCTCCAATGCCGATTATATTAGGTATTGATCCGGGCACTGCTATCATGGGCTATGGTCTTGTGGAGAGCGGCGCCGGCGATTCTGAAACATCCGAGCGGCGCACACAAGCTCATACGACGGGGGAAGAGTTGCGTATGGTCGAGTACGGCGCGCTGTATACTCCGGCCAACGCGCCCACTTTCGAGCGACTGCCCCTGCTGTACGATGGACTGATGCAGCTTTTCAACGAGTACAAGCCCCAGGGGATGGCAATCGAGGAGCTTTTCTTCAGCAAGAACGTGCGTACCGGCCTGTCGGTGGCCCAGGCGCGCGGGGTGGCAATCCTGGCTGCCGCCCATGCCGGCGTGGAGGTAGGCGAGTACACACCCCTGCAAGTAAAGCAAGCGGTGGTCGGCTACGGACGCGCTACCAAAGAGCAGGTGCAGAGCATGGTGCGTATGCTGCTCAATATGGACCACACCCCCCGCCCCGACGATGCAGCCGACGCCCTCGCCATCGCCATCTGCCACATCCATTCCCGCTCCTACCAGGAGGTGCTCTCAAGAGGACAGTAGCAACTCTAGGATTCAAGCCGGCAAAGTTTTTAGGGTAATCTACCGCAGAGGCGCAGGGGCTTTTGAGGGTTCCACGACAAGAGCGCATGGCGGTGGATTATTGTAGGTTATCATGAAGCATGGTAAGTTAGGGTGATAAGTTACGGTGAGTTGCATATGAAACGACGCCTGGATGTTGCACTTGTGGAACGGGGGCTGGCCGAGACGCGGGCCAGGGCGCAGGCGCTCGTTATGGCGGGCGAAGTGTCGGTAGAGGGGCAAACCGTTTACAAAGCCGGCACGCCGGTGGCCGACGATAAGCATATCGTGGTAAAAGAGGGGTTGCCCTACGTGAGCCGAGGCGGGCTGAAGCTGGCGCGCGCTGTAGAGGCTTTTGGGCTTGCCGAGCGTATCAAAGGCAAGATTGCCCTCGACATAGGCTCCTCAACCGGGGGCTTTACCGATGTGCTGTTGCAAAACGGGGCCGCCCATGTCTATGCGGTGGACGTAGGCACCAACCAACTCGCCTGGAAGCTGCGGCAGGACCCCCGTGTTACTGCGATGGAGCAGACCAATATCCGCTACCTCGACTCGCTCCACCAACCCGCCGACTTGGCGACATGCGACGTGTCCTACATAGGGCTGGAGCTTGTGACCCCGCCTGCCGTGCGCCTTACCAGGCCGGCTGCTTTCTACGTCTTTCTCATCAAGCCGCAGTTCGAGGCGGGTCGCGAGCAGGTCGGTAAGGGTGGGGTGGTACGCGATCCCTCGGTACACCGTGATGTTATAATGCGTCTGGCCGAGTTTTGGAGGGCACAGGGGCTGCACCCGGCGGGGCTGACCCGCTCGCCCATCACGGGTCCGGCGGGCAACGTCGAGTACCTGGCGCTCCTCGAGAAGCAGCCACAGACGGAGTTCAACCTATCGGCTGTTATAAGCAGAGAGGTGATGCAAAGTGAGGGTGGGAATGGCTGATAGTCGTGAAGATAGTCATGAAGCAAGCACGGGACAACAGGCGGCTAAAGACGAAGCCGGCACGCTCGTTATCGGGGAGCAGAGCGGCCAACCGAGCATGGGTGTGGACACGGCGACCGTGCAGAAAGAGGCTTCTGCCGTAAACCGTCCCATCAAATGCGTCGGTTTTATAGTCAACGACACCATCGGCCCCGCTATCGAGCAGGCGAATCGCATCGGGCAACTGCTCAAAGAGAGCGGCGTTGTAGTGCATGAGGAGCACTCTGCGTCGCCCGACAAGACTGTCCACTGGAAGCGTCGAGACGGCCTCGACATGATATTTACGTTCGGCGGCGACGGCACTATCCTGCGCGCAGCCCGCATCGCGGCCCCCCTGGGCGTGCCTCTGCTGGGCGTGAACCTCGGAAGGGTGGGCTTCCTCACAGAGATGAACCCCTGGCAGGCTCAGGAACGCTTGCCGCTCTTTCTCAAGGGTAAATACTGGATCGAGAAACGGAGCATGCTGCGGGCCGAACTGTGGCGCGGCAGCAGCATGCTGGACAGCTTTGTGGCCCTCAACGATGTTGTCGCCAGCCGCGCCGCCCTCTCTCGCGTGGTGAACTGCACCCTGAGCGCGAACGGCCACAAAGTCACCACCTATGTGGCCGACGGGGTGATCGTGGCTACCCCCACCGGCTCCACCGCTTACTCAATGGCGGCGGGTGGGCCGATCATGCACCCCGAACTGCGTAGCATCATAATCACCCCTATCGCTCCCTACTTGACGATAGTCAAAAGCCTCCTTTTGCCCGACGATAACGTGCTCGATTTGCATATTGATACAGACGACGAGGCTTTCCTCACCGTGGACGGCCAGAGCCATGTGGCCCTTCGCAACGGCGACACGGTGCGCGTCACCACCTCTCCCGACCCTTGCCTCTTTGCCCGTGTGCAGGACCGTGCCTACTTCTCGGCTACGCTGGTGAACCGCCTGCGCCGGGCGGAGTAGGGAGCTAAAGGCTGAACACTGACCGCTGAACCTGCACCGGAGCCGGCACAGCAAACAAGCCAAGACTCGCGTCTTGGCTTGTTTGCTCCAGGAGAATAGGGTGTATGCGGCGTATTTAGCGTGGGCACTCCGGGAAGAAGGTGACGGACACGATCTTGGCGATCTGGCCTCTACTGGTGTTGACGCTTGGGCGGAAGTAGGGCTTGTTGTTCGGGCCGCACGGTTCGCCTGGGCCGCCGCACGGGTAGCCCCCGATTGAGCCGTTGGCCGCCAGTTGTTCTATCCACAGGTAGAAAGTGCTGCCGGGAGCTACGTCCTCGAAGGTCTGGCCGTTGGGCACTGTGTTCAAGCCTGCCGCGATAGACACGATCTTGGCGATCTGGCCGCGTGTGGCATTGTTGCCTGGGCGGAAGTAGGGCTTGTTGTCCGGGCCGCACGGTTCGCCTGGGCCGCCGCACGGGTAGCCGCCGATTATGTTGCGGCCGGCCATCCGCTCGATGAATCCGTAGAAAGTGCTGTCAGGAGCTACGTCCTCGAAGGTCTGGCCGTTGGGCGTGTCGTCGAACCCTGCGGAGTTGGAGACGATCTTGGAAAGCTGGCCGCGTGTTACCTCAGCCGAGGGGCGGTACGTGCCGTCTGGGTAGCCGCCCAGTATGTGGCGACAGGCGAGGCACTGCACGAACGGATAGAAGGTGCTGCCGGTGGACACATCGGTGAAGCTGATGCTACAGGCCGTCTGCGTGGCCCCGGCGGTGGCTGTAGTTTGCGCAGTCTGCGTAACGCCGGCTGTCTGCGTACTCCCGGCGGTGGCTGTTGTTTGTGCGGTCTGCGTAACGCCGGCTGTTTCGCTGGGTTCTA